>CAYFZV010000026.1:6237-11047 GCA_964347735.1 uncultured Gammaproteobacteria bacterium | reverse complement strand
TTCCATACCTTTCCAGCTCGCGAGACCTTTGGCAGCAAGAATCGCCACGACCATGTTGATCGCGAGCGCCAAGCCGAAGAAACGGACAGCGACACCGAGGATCAAGGCCGCGCCGCCCAACACTTCCACCCACGTGACGAACGGAGCGAAGAAGCCCGGAGCCGGAATGCCGAGCTTGTCGAAGAACATGACAACGCCCGCGCCAGCCTGGACTTTCATCCAGCCGTGCGAAAGAAAAGCCGCACCGACGACGAGACGCAAGATGACCTTCCCGAGGTCTTCGGCACACGGCTTGCGCAACATCTCCATGACCGGATTATGCATGAGCTTGTGGAACATAGAATGCTTAAGGCTAAAAGTGTTTTCAGCATAGCAAGAAGCTGGACATTGCTCCATTCACATGCTATCTTCCTAGGCGCACGGCGCGTTCGTCTAGCCCGGTCCAGGACGTCGCCTTCTCACGGCGAAAATCAGGGGTTCAAATCCCCTACGCGCTACCAAAGAAAAGCTCTCACAATGTGAGAGCTTTTCTTGTTGGAGATTACGCGGTGGCGTCTTACGGCAGATCGGGCAAGCCGAAGCCGGTGGCGGTATCTTCGCCGAGCGTCCAGATGTCGCGCGCCAGCGTGTGGAGATGCGTGCGCGTAGCTGCGCCGCTTCCCTGCCAGACTTTGGCCGCCAGGCCGGCGACGTGAGGCGTTGCCATCGACGTACCGGAAATCACGTTATACCCGCCGTTGATCCATGTCGATTCGACGGCGACGCCAGGTGCTCCGACTTCGACTTCGCGTTCTTCGATGAGATAATCACCGTCGTTCACGCCACGAGAGCTCCATGAAGCGACCGCTTCGCCGGAGTCGATGGCACCGACCGCGACGACGTTGGGGTTCGCGCCGGGATAGTCGATGGAGCCGTTGGTCGGTCCGTCGTTGCCGGCAGCAGCGATTACAAGGACGCCCAAGCCGGTCGCATACGCGATTGCGTCGCGCTCGAGAGAGCTTTCGGCATCGGCACCAAGGCTCATCGAGATGATGTGCGCGCCGTTATCCGCCGCATAACGGATGGCGGCGGCAATGTCATCGCTCCAGCAGAAGCTTCCGCCACAGACTTTGTAGACGAGAAGACTCGCGCCGGGAGCCATGCCGTACACGCCGAGACCGTCCGCGCCGCCGTCAGCCGCGATCGTACCGGCCGTGTGCGTTCCGTGGCCATTCTTGTCGGCGCAGGAATTCTTGACCACGGTCGTCGTGAAATCTTTGCAATCTTTGATTCTGCGCACGAGATCGGGGTGGCTTGTTGCGGCGCCCGTATCGAGCAATGCAACGCGGACGCCTTCCCCTCCGCTCGTCAGGCCGGAGCCTCCGTACATTTTTTCAATGCCCCACGGCGTCTGATCACCCGGTGTTTTCCGCACGGATCCGCCCGTCGGCTTTCCCGCGGGACGATCGGCCAGCGTGTAGAGAACCATCGGTTCGAGTTCGACGCCCTGCGATGCCAGTTCAGAGGCTTGTGAGGCGGTCAAATCCGCCGTAAAACCTCCGCCGAACGCATGGCGTCGTTCAATGCCTTGCGACGCGCCGTCGGTTTTTACAAAATACCGGGCGGTCGAGGTTGCCCTGACCGGGAGGACCATGACGACGGTGGACAGGATGGTCGTGAGTGCGAGCGCGGCACGTGCATGCATATTCAAGTTCAGATAGGGATCGTGTCCGCATGATACAAAAAGGCGGGCCCGGTGTCACTGGCGCAGCAAAACGACACCAGACCCCCGCTTGTCATACGAAAGATTTTTTGGTAAGTGAAAGGCAGGAGAAAACATGACCCTTCCCGTCGATCTCGTGCTTGTGCGTCACGGCCAGTCCGAAGGCAATGCAGCCAAGCGACTGCACGAAAGTGGCCAACCCGAAGCGCTCGCGAAGCTGGTGAGCGAACGACACACCAGCGGTTACCTTCTGACCTCGCTCGGGGAGAAACAAGCTGTGGACGCTGGTGCCTGGCTGCGCGATGCCTTTCGGGGCGGTTTCGATCGATGCTACGTCTCCGAATACTTGCGCGCCAAACAGACGGCGGGCCTGCTCGATCTCCCGAACGCCAAATGGTTTCCGAACTTCTACCTGTGCGAGCGCGACTCAGGCGGCGTCGAAACGCGGCCAGAGAGCGTGCGCGACGAGGAGTTCCGTCACATGTTGCGCATGCGCGAGAATGAGCCGTTCTTCTGGAAGCCCGGCAACGGGGAATCTCTCGCACAACTAAGCCTCCGCCTCGACCGCGTGCTCGACACACTCCATCGCCTGGACGACCCGGATTGCCGCGTCATCCTGGTCTGCCACGGCGAAGTCATGTGGACCTACCGCGTCCTGCTCGAACGGATGTCGCAGGAGGTCTTCCGCAAAACGTACCTCTCGAAGGAGCCGATCGACCGCATCCACAACTGCCAGATTCTGCACTACACGCGCAGGAATCCGGAACGTCCGAGCGACCGGCCCGAGCCGTACCTCCAGTGGATGCGAACCGTTCGTCCGACAGAGACGCCTATCTGGTCGTCGGGTTGGCGGAAGATCGAACGTCCCACCTACACCAACGAACAGCTGCTCGAAGAAGTGGAGCGATACCGTTCCGCCATCGACACGTCTCCGCATGACTAATGCGGATTTTTTTATGTACGAAAAAAGGGGTACGCAGAGCGTACTCCCTCGGAGAAAAGAACTTATCGTTTCTTGAGCCACATCCTGACTTGGAAGTCTTTCTCTTTGTCCCGGTTCTGGGTTTGAAGATAGGCTTCGCAGTCACGACGCGCCGAGGCGTCTTGGAGCAGATGCTCCGCGGCGCAGAGGCAGTAGCGCGCCTCGTGGTCGGTCGTCGTCGGTGAGACGAGCGGTTTCAGGATCGCGATGGCGCGACCAGGATCGCCCTCTTTGTAGGCCCTGCAGCCGTCGCTCGCCGTTGGTACGGCGGTCGCGGCATCGGGCATCGGCACCGTTTTTGGAGACAGCGTCGTCGCGTTCTCGGAGAATGCATACGGCTGCGCGATGGCGACCGGGGCGTTCTGTCCAAGGAGCGAAGGTTGCAGCGCCAGGACGAGCGAAGCGACGGCGGAAACCATCACGACGGCAGCGCCGAGGTACAGCATGCGTCTCGACCGACGGGGTTTCTTGCGAAGGGCCGCAGCCGGGATCGGCGGAGGGACGCTCTTGGGACGCTGACGCGAGGGCGTCTGCGGTCCGGTCGGTGTACGCGTGCGCGGGAGCGTCGGAAGATCCTTGAAGGTCGCTTGGCGAATACGGTCGGATGAGGACCCTTTCCGCTTGAGCGTTTCAGGCAACGTGACCGCCGCAGCCGCTTGAGGAAGCGCCTGTTGCGGACCCGTCGACTTCTTTCGTCTCCGGGGTACGCGTTCGATATCCGCCCGCATCTCGATCGCCGTTTGATAACGGTCGTTCGGATTTTTGGACATCGCCTTGAAGACGATCTCGCGGAGCAAGTCGGGAATCGGACCGTGCGGAGACCGGAGCGGCGGGACCGGCTTGCGAATGTGATGATCGAGAATCTGTTGCGGAAGCTTTCCGTTGAACGGAGGCTTCCCCGACAAAAGCTGGAACAGCACGACGCCAAGCGCGTAAATGTCCGCGCGCTTGTCGATCTCGCCGACGCGTGTCAGCGCCATGATCTGCTCGGGCGCCATGTAAAACGGCGAACCCATCGCGAATCCGAACTGCGTAAGATCGGGCTGGCCCTCGAGGTACTTCACGAGTCCGAGATCGAAGATCTTCAGCCGTCCGTCAGGCAGCAGCATGAGGTTATGCGGCTTGAGGTCGCGATGCACCATGCGGGCCTGATGGATGGCTTCGAGTCCGCTCAAGATCGCGAACGCGTGTCGGACGACGTTATCGGGCAAGAGCGCTTTGTCGCCCTCGATGCGATCCCTAAGCGTCGTTCCTGGAAGATATTCCATGACCAGGAGGTTTTCGCCCGCGATCTCGACGAAGTCGTAAATCGTCACCACGTTGGGGTGCGAAACGTTGGCGGCGGCACGGGCCTCGCGTTGAAAACGCTCGAGAGACTCGCGTCGTCTGACAGGATCGATCGCCTCCAGCTTGATCACCTTGATGGCGACCTTGCGCTGCAGGTGCATGTCCTCGGCCAGATACACGTCCCCCATTCCGCCGGAACCGAGCTTGCTGACGATCTTGTATCGGCCGAGTGTACGACCCACCGACGGCGTATCTTCTCGCATGAATGCGTCCTTTCGTCGCAGTTTCGGCCTTCCACTCAACAGGTCGTTGGTGTTCTCCACGAAGCCTCCTCACAAGCGGTAATTGGGCAAAGAGCGTTCCGGGAACGCTCATAAGAGGGTTTCCAGGAAACCGCGAAGTTTAGCCTAAAAAGGAGATTTTGTCAAGAACCCCTGGCTTTTTGGCTTATTAGAGCCACTCCTGGGATTGGCGGACAAGAAGCTCCGCGGCACGCTCCGGTTCGGCCATGACTTCCTTGACGATTTTTTCCATGCGGACCCCCTGGGAACCTTTGACCAAAAGCAGGTCTCCCGGATGCAGGCGCTCCTGCAAAAAATGTCCCGCTTCTTCAGCTTTTGCGAAATGAAAAACGCGTTCTTCGGGCATGCCGCTCTCTTTCGCTGCCTGGCAGAGGAAGACCGAGGCTGGACCGACACCGATCAGCAATTCGACGCCGGACCGCGCCGCCAACGCGCCGATGCGATGATGTGCGTCCTCGGTCAGCGCGCCGAGCTCGAGCATGTCTCCCATCGCGGCGATCCGGCGGCCGCCGGTCGGGCACGGCACGCGCTGGAATG
>CAYFZV010000026.1:0-6227 GCA_964347735.1 uncultured Gammaproteobacteria bacterium | reverse complement strand
GGAATGTATGCAAAGCGAGCTCCGCCGCGCGCGGCGAAGAATTATACGTGTCGTCGATAAGCGTCGTACCCTTGATGCCGGGAAGAACGCGCAGGCGTCCCGCCGGCGGCTCGTACTCGGCCAAACCGTACGGGATGACGGCAGGATCGACATGGAACGAGAGCGCAACGGCGGCGGCGGCGAGCGCGGCATAGACGTTGCCGTCCCCGAGCGCGCCAGGCAGATTCACGGCGTGGCGCTGATGATCGATCACGAGATCGAAACGCGTGAAAACGGTTCCGAGCGCGAGCTCCGGCTCGACGCGTTCCGCACGAAGATCGGCTGATACATCGAAACCGAAGAGCAAAGCCATGGGCGCGGCGGACTTCAGCATGGCCACGCGCGGATCATCTGCATTCAACACCGCGACGCCACCCGGACGCAGCGCGCGCACGATCGTCCCCTCTTCTTTGGCGACGCCATCCAGGTCGCCGAGATATTCGGTGTGCTCTTCGGAAATGGCGGTCAGCACGGCGACGTCCGGAGGTGCCAGGTGTGCGAGGCGCGCGAGGTCGCCCGGATGATCGGTTGCCATCTCGAGCACCAAGACTTTTGGATAGTCGCGCACAGGGCCGAATGCCAGACGAAAGCCGCGCCAGAGAATAGCCGCCCACGCGAACGGCGAGCGCCCTCCGGATTTCTCTTCACCGAGAATCGTGAGCGGAACGCCGATCTCGTTGTTGTGATTTTTCACGCTGCCGCGCGTCGAAACGGAACGCGCGAGCGTCGCCGCGATGGCGCGTGTCGTGGACGTTTTTCCGACCGAGCCGGCCACGGCGACGATCCGCGGCGCGTACCGCGCGAGAACGGCGCGCGCCAGAAAGGCGAGAAGGGATTGAAGATGGCGGAGCATATCAGTTCCGCGTCGGCGGAATGCGGTAATAATTCATCAAAAACTTGGCGATGTCTCCGAACAACGGTGCCGCCGACGATTCGGCGAACTGCACGCCTTCCGGTCTGTCGACACGCACGACCATCGCAAACTTGGGATCATCGACCGGTCCGAAACCGGCGAAGGTGCCGATCGTCGCTCCGACTTCGTAGCCGCCGCCCTCTTTACGGGGGATCTGGGCCGTGCCCGTTTTGCCGCCGATCCAATAGCCGGGCACGCCCGCGCGCTTGCCGTGGCCTTTTTCGACGGTCGCGACCAGCATGCCGGAAAGGAGCTGGGCAGCGCGTTCCGAAATGACGCGGCGCACGATTTTCGGCCCGCGAGTTTCGACCGATCCGTCGGCATGACGGATCTCGTCGACCACGTACGGCTTCATCAGCGTCCCGTCATTAGCGATAGCACCATACGCCATAGCAAGCTGCAAGACCGTAACGGTGATGCCCTGACCGAACGAACCGGTTGCCGACCAGATGTCCCCTTTTTGCGTCAGCGGATCGATGTTGCCCGCACTTTCTGAATGGAGTTCCACTCCCGACTTCTGACCGAAACCGAAGTCGCGGACATAGCTTAAGAACGAGGCGGCGCCGACACGATGCACGACGTCGACCAGGCCGGTATTGAGCGATTCGGCGAGGACGGTCGTCATATCGACAAGACCGTGCGCCTTCAGATCGGAATTGCGGATCGTGAAGGGGCCGATCTTGATTTCTCCGGGGTCGTCAAAGGTCGACGTGGGCGTGATCTTCCCTGTATCGAGTCCGGCCGCCATCGTAAAGGCCTTGAAAACCGAACCGGGTTCGTAGGGTTCGAAAATCGCAGTGTCGTTATAGACGTCGATGGAATCGATTTTATTGTACTCGTTGGGATCGAAGGTCGGGGCGTTGCACAGCGCGATGATCGCGCCGGTTTTTGGCTCGATGATCGCAAGACTGCCCTTTGCCGCGCCGAAACGCGTCACCCATTCTTCGAGCTTTTTGCAGGCGACGTACTGGACGGTCCGGTCGACGGTCAGCACCACGTCGTCGCCGTCCTTGGCCGGCTGGAGCGTGCGATTGCCCACCGCGATCACGCGCCCGCGCGAATCTTTTTCCGATTGCAAATACCCCTGCGCGCCGGCGAGATCTTTGTCGAACCAGCCCTCGATGCCGTAACGACCACTCTTGCCCTTGTCGTTCTCACCGACAAAACCGAGCATCTGCGCGCCGGCGCTGCCTTCGGGATAATAGCGGAAATCTTCTTTGGAAAAACCTATGCCCTCGAGCTTGAGCGCTTCGATTTTTTCGCGTGTTTCGTCGTCGAGCTTCCTGCCCAAAACGCGATATCGTTCGGTGGGACTGGAAATCTTCGCTTCGAGTTCGGCGGCTTCCACGCCGAGGATCGGCGCGAGCGCGCGCGCTTCGTTGATCGGATTCTTTATGCGAAACGGCTCCGCGTACAGCAGGTTGAGCGTGCGGTTCGTGGCCAAAAGGAACGTCTGGTCGCCGGATTGGTGATCGCGCGCGTAAATTTTCCCGCGCTCGGGAAAAAGATGTTGGAAGAGATCGTGTTGCCCTTCGGCCAGGGCGGCGTAAAAATCATGAGACAGCACCTGTACGCGGAACAATTGCGCGACGAGCAGGAGTCCCACGGCGAAAAACCCGATCCGCACCAGCCGCAGACGGCTCATAGTCCGAAACTGAAGAGCGTGCCGGGACCGGCCGGATTCATGCCTTTGTCGACCTCAAAGCCGTCAGCATATCCGTCGCCGTCGGTGTCGGTATTCCAGGCATCCGCTCCGTAAAAAAATTCCTGCGTGTCGCTAAGGCCGTCGCTGTCCGTATCCTTTTCCTGCAACGCGGCGTCCGGAGCGACCGAGAGCGTTTCTTTCTGCTGCGTCTTCGAAGGCGCTTGCGCGAGCGCGCGGCCACCCGAAAGGTTCAAGCGCTTGTCGAAAAGCGGACCGAGCACTTTCTCGATGTCTTGCGCGTCGGGAATTTCGACCGAAACCTTCTTGCCTTCATTCGAGAAGACAAGCGTTCCGGCTGCGGCACCGGAAGCGCCGTCCTGTCCGAGCGCCGTGCCGAGCGTGATCTGCTTGAGTTTGCGCGTTTTGACGTCGATCCAGATTTCTCCGACCGGCTTTCCCCAGCGGATCAGCTCTTCGGTCACCGCCAGGATATCCTCTGCGTCGATCGCCTTGCCGGTCCGCAATTCACGCTGCTTGAGAAGGAGCGCGGAAACGGTTTCCATATTCATCTCGACGGAGTAATGGAACGATTTCGCTCCCGCGACGCTTTCTTTCGGCAATTTCCTGACGACATGGAAAATATCCACGTTGCGCAAACCGGATTTCACGGTTTCGAATCCGGCGGCGTCGAGCGGGCGCGTAGGCGCGCCGGTCGCGAGCAAGAGATCGAGAAACGGACGGTTCGCTTTCATCCATACGCCCACGATGCGCGACGCTTCAACGCCCTGTACACCTTGAAGCGACTGCAAACGCAGATAATGCACGCCGTCTTTGCGCCGCGCTTCACCGGCGATCACCGCTTCCCCGCCGGAGACGAGTCCTTGGCGGAATTCGAATGTCGAAACCGATGCTTGCTTCAGAGGATCCGTGCGGTCGATGTCCGACTGCACGATCATATCCACGCCCGTCGCGCCGGCAACGACGCCCGACCCGATCTCTTTCGGCAAACCGATGAGCGTCGCGCGCAGATCGACATGAAATGTTTTTTCGGCCAGGAGCTTCGCAGTCGCTTGGCGCAGCACCGCCTGCGGATCGGGATCGCGCAGGAAAAAAACCGCCGCCGTCACGGCGATGAGAGCGGCCACGATGAGTATGACGGCACGTTTAGACATCTTCGAGATACTTCCGTCCCTTGAGCGACTTGGGGAGATAGTCCTGCTCGATCGGTTCGGTGAAAGCGGGATTGTATTTGTAGTCCTTGCCGTAGCCGAGGTTCTTCATCAGCTTGGTGGGCGCGTTGCGCAAGTGCAGCGGCACGCCTTCGTTCGGGAAATCGCGGATGTCGCGCTGCACCTGTCCGTAGGCTTCATACAGCGCGTTCGATTTCGCCGCACGGGCGCAATACACCACGGCTTGCGCCAGAATGACGTTGCATTCCGGCATGCCGATCTGGTGGCAGGCCTGGTACGCGGCGACCGTCTGCACAAGCGCGTTCGGATCGGCGAGACCGATGTCTTCCGAAGCGAAGCGCACGATGCGACGCGCGATATACAGCGGGTCCTCCCCCGCCTCGAGCATGCGCCCGAGCCAGTAGAGCGCCGCGTCGGCGTCCGATCCGCGCATCGACTTGTGCAGGGCGGAGATGATGTTGTAGTGCTCCTCGCCCTGGCGATCGTAGAGCAAATGGTTCTTTTGAAGCGTTTTGGCAAGCGCTTCCTTCTTCAAGTGTACCACGCCTTTGACGTCGGGCCGAACGCTGCGGAGCCCTAATTCCAAGCCGTTCAAAGCGGCCCGCGCATCCCCGTTGGCGATGCTTGCCAGGTAGTGCACCGCGTCTTTCTCGAGCTTGATCTTGTGAGGATAGACGTTGCGTTGCTTCACGAGCACAATTGAGCGTTTCAAAACGGCTTCGATCGCATCGACGGAGAGCGCGTGCAGCACGAAAACACGCGAACGCGATAAAAGAGCGCTGTTCACTTCGAAGGAAGGATTCTCCGTCGTCGCGCCGATCAGCGTGACGGTGCCGTCTTCGACATGCGGCAGAAACGCATCCTGCTGCGCCTTGTTCCACCGATGAATTTCGTCGATGAAGATGATTGTCTTGTCGCCGTACAACGCGCGGCGTTCGCGTGCTTCTTCGACGGCGCGTTTCAAGTCAGCGATGCCGGATGTGGTGGCGGACAGCTGCACGAAGCGCGACTTCGTCATGCCGGCAATGATGCGCGCGAGCGTCGTCTTGCCGACGCCGGGCGGTCCCCAAAAAATCATAGAGGGTACGGCATCCAACTCCAAAAGCGTGCGTAGCGTCGAACCTTCGCCGACCAGCTCATCTTGGCCGACAAAATCATCCAATGTGCGCGGACGCATCAATTCCGCCAGCGGTGCCTGCTTTTCTTTCTCTTTTTGATCTTTGAGGTCGAAGAGGTTCATGATCGCATTCTACACGAACGAAAGGCGAACGGGTCAATACCAAAGAAAAAGCCCGCCGTGAAAGCAGGCAAGATTAGCGATGCCGTGCGCGGGGGCGCGGACGGTGGTCGCGGATGACCGGCGGACGCCAGTCGCGCGGTGGCGGGCGGCGCGGATGGTATTCCCAGCGACGATGCGGAACGTAGGTATAACCGCGGTTCCCGTACCAGTAATACCCGAAGTTGGGACCGGTAGGCCACCGACAGGGGGCGGCGTACCAGATGTCGTCTGCCCAGCAACCGTTGGGGTACGTGAAGACGTAACCGGGGTAGACAGCGGGCGGCGACATGGGAGCGACTTCGACGTAGGCCGGGCCGCACGAAACGCACACGAGGACAAAGAACGCAGAGAGAAGCATTGAACGCATCGAAAACCTCCTGCAACCATTCTATCACGCAAACGAAACTCCCCGGCTGCAACGGGGAGTCTCTTTTTGTCCCCAAAAACAACCCTGACCGGTGCTTTTGGGCGAAGGAATGGGCGGTCATGGCGTTCGTTCGGAACTGCCTGGCGTCCAGTGCTGATTGCCTGCATTCTACCATGAAATAAAGAAAAACGCCCGGTTTGACCGGACGTTTTCCATGGTCGGAATGACAGGGATTGAACCTGCGGCCTCTCGCACCCGAAGCGAGCGCTCTACCGCTGAGCTACATTCCGACGATTCGGGCGAACGTGGGTATCCTACACGGCGCCGGCGAGATTGGCAAGATTCTCCGATTGACATCGAATGGGTATTCCCCTACGCTGACCGCACGCAACAAAAGAGGTGCCCTTTGCTGAAAAGATATTCGGTTTTCATCACGCTCGCTCTCGTGTGCATCACCATGTACTCGATGAATACCGGTCGGCTCGTGATCGGATCGGTGGCGATGACCCTCAACGGATTGCTGGGCGTCTACATCGGACCGAAACGCTGGAATCGCGTCCTTGGAGGTCTGGTGGCCGTCATTGGACTCTGCTTCCTCGCATTCGCCCTCGGCCTCCTCGCCGTCCATGTTCTCGGGTACGCCTGATCTCGTGTCCGATTGTGGGCTGACCTTCACGGGTCAGCTTTTTCTTTACCAAAGACGATGCCCTAGAAAGGCATCGTCAGGTTGATCGGTGAGGCTTTGGAGGTGGGCATTTTGAAGTTCACTTTGACCGCCTTCTTTTGGGCAGCGC
>CAYFZV010000025.1:0-11108 GCA_964347735.1 uncultured Gammaproteobacteria bacterium | reverse complement strand
CGTAAAAAAAGACCCCGTTTCAAGGCTCTCTGAACACGAATCTTGTTCGGTTTATGCCCATCGAACGCTGACCTTGGCCAAGCCAGGGCACCTTTCGCCACGTTCAAGGTAAAAGCGATCTCAAAAGCTTTTTGAAGCGGCTTCCGACCTGCAATTCGCCGAATTTTCCGGCCAGACCTTTCTTGCCATGGGATTCCGAGAGGTGGTGGCCCCACAGCACGAGTCCGACAGCTGTCGAAAAGGAGATGTCGTTGGTGCGATCGGTAATGCTCGAGACGTTGACGGGGTAGCCCAAGGCCGCGGGCAGGCGCAGTTCCGTTTTGGCCATATCGACCAAACCGTTCAGCTTCGATCCCCCGCCGGTGAGGATGACACCCGCCGGAAGACGGCCGCTGCGGTCGATCTTTTTGAGCTCTTTGTCGATTTTTGAAAAAATCTCTTCGACGCGCGCTTCGATGATCTCGGCCACGAATTTCTTGCTGACGACTTCGTCCTCTTCGGAACCGAGGTCCGCAAGACGGATGTCTTCACGCTTGGCTTCGCGCGAAGACGCGATACCGTGCTCAACCTTCACGCGTTCTGCGACTTCGATCGAGGTGCGCAGGCCGATCGCGACGTCGGAGGTGATGTGATCGCTGCCGATCGGCAACACGACCGTGCGCAACACATCGCCATCCTCGTACACCGCGAGCGAAGTGGTCGAACTGCCGATGTTCGCGACGGCTACGCCGAGTTCCTTTTGGCGCGGGCTGGCGACCGCTTCGGAAGCGGCCAAAATACCGAGCACGACATCGTCGATTTCGATGCCGGTGCGATAAACGCACTTGGAAAGATTCTTGAGCTGCGAGGAAAGGCTCTGGATGATCTGCGCATCGACTTCCAAACGGATGCCGGTCATCCCGACCGGATCCTTGATGCCGGACTGCCCGTCGACAATAAAACTTTTGGGCAGGACGTGGAGGATTTCGTAGTTCAAAGGGGTTGCGACGGTGCGCGCTGCTTCGAGCGCGCGTTCGACGTCTTCTTCGCGGATTTCGCCGTCCGAGCGCGAAACAGCGACGACACCTTTCGATTCCTGGGAAACGACGTGGCTGCCAGAAATGCCCACGAAGGCGCGTTCAATCTGCACACCCGTCATGCGTTCGACTTTTTCCAAACACGTGGAGACCGACGAAATAGCGTCTTCAATCGAGGTGATCACGCCTTTGTTCACGCCGACCGACGGAGTCTCCGCGGCGCCGATGATCTGAATTGCTTCGCGGCCGTTGCCCGAAGAGCCGCGTTGGCCGACGGCCACGCGCACCGACGAAGAGCCGATGTCGAGACCTGCGACGATTTCGTTTGAGGAAGACTTCGCCATGGGAATCACTTGAAGACGTGCGGCCAAAACACCAAAATGCCCGCGAGCAGCGCGCCGATCGAACTCACAAGCACCGCGCCGGCCATCATGTCCTTGATCTGCTCGGCATACGCATGAATGCGCGGCTTGAACAGATCGACGAGACGTTCGACGGCGCCGTTCAGTAATTCTAGCACGAGCGTCGAGGCGGCGACAACGACGAGCAACGCCGTTTCCGAGCGCGAGAGATCGAAGAGAACGATCAGGACGGTCAGGACAAGAGCGGCGAGGAGCTGCATGCGGAAACTCTGCTCTTCGCGCGCCAATGTGGCGATGCCTTTCATCGCGAACGTGACGCTGCGGACAAATCGACGGGGATTAAACATGGTTTTGGGTTTTCAGAATGCGTTTTTGCAAGGAGAACATGACTTTCTCATCTTCCAATACCTCATGGTCGTAGCCCAGAAGATGCAGAACGCCGTGGACGAGCAGGAGCGCGAGCTCCGAACGCAGCGGCGTGTGCGCGGCCTTTGCCTGCCGGTCGGCCTGTGCGACCGAGATCACGACGTCGCCTAAGAGCCGGCGATTCTCCCCTGCCACCGGCCACGGATCGTCGTTGCCAAAAGAGAGAACATCCGTTGTATTCTTTTTACGACGGTATGTGGTATTCAATTTCGTCATTTCCAGATCGGAAACGAAGACGACTCCGACTTCGACGGAGTCTTTGACGCGAGCGCCGCGCAAGGCGGCGGTGATCATCTTTTTCACCCACGCGTCGCTGACCGGCGCTTTGACGCGGCGCGCGACGGGTACGGAAACGGTCATGGCTTCTTCGTGAAGCTGCCGATGAACATCGTGAAGGTCGTCGAAAAGCGCGGGTTCTTTCCAGGGAGAGTGACGAGCGTCAGACTGAAAATCTTTCCGTCCAGCGCGACGAAAGCCTGCGTGCCGTCGGGACTGCGCACGCCGTCGAGACCCGACTTGGTCGTGAAGGTCTGCACTTGCGCAGGCGCGGCTCCGGGATTGCGCGTGAGATACCAGTCGAGAAGCGTCTGGCTGCCCGGATTTCCTTCGTCTGCAGCTCGGAAACCTTCGCCGTCTCCCCCATCCGCGAAAAAGAGCGCGCCTTCGGGCGTCGTGACGATCCAAGCGGTCGGCACCAGCACCTCGAAACTCCCGTCGGTGGGAGCGAAGGTTTTGACGAGTCCGGCCTCGATCAACTTCGTCGGCTTGAAACCGGCGGGATTATACAAATTTGTCACCTCGAGCGCATCCGAGTAGCCGTCGCCATCCGTGTCGCCGTTCAACGGCCCGGTACCGTACATCGTTTCTTCCGCGTCCGTCAGGCCATCACCATCGGAATCGGCGGATGGATCCGGCGCGGGCGGTTCCGGCACGACAGGTGCGGGCTGCTCGGGTTCGGCAGGAGCTTCGGGTTGAGGTTCAGGTTGCGGTTGGGCGGGGGGCAAGGTCACGCTCGGTTGCGACGGTTGCTGCGGGGCTGGACGCAGGAAATACCAAACGGCGAACCCCATCCCGGCCAAAAGCACGACGGCAATGATCGGGATCAAAAGCCATTTTTTTCCGCCCTTCTCTTTTACGGGTGCGGAAGGAGCTGGTGCCGCGCTGGAAGATGTTGGCGTAACAGCGGGCGCCTCTTTCGCCAACTGCGCCCTGGCCGCGACGCCGTAAAACTGCTCGGGGATCGTGTAGATCACCGGCTCCTTCGCTGCGCCGAGTTGCGTCGCAAGCTCTTCGGGCATGGCTTTCACGCGTTTATGGGACGGACGGAATCTGTTGCAGTTTGCCGGGACCTTTCGGATCGTATCCGTTGCGCACCTCGTCGCCGTCTTTAAACGTATCGCCGTCCGTGTCGGAAAGGACGGGATTCGTCTGGTAGACCTCGACCTCTTCGCGGTCGGAGAGGTCGTCAGCGTCGCTGTCGACCAAGTTTGCGTTCGTACCCAATTGCGCTTCTCGACTGTCACCGAGTCCGTCTCCGTCCGTGTCGGCATCAGTGATCGGGGGCGTCACGGGAGTTTCGACTGCCGGTTCAGGTTCGGGTTGCGGGGCGGGCTCCGGTTGCGGTTCAGGCTGTGGCGCGGGCGTTTCCACGATCGGGGCGATGGGTTCCGGTGCCGAGGGGCCGCGCGAAAGGAAGAAAGCCGCCGCACCGCCCCCAAGCAACACGACGATGACGATCAGGATGATGACGCCTTTTTTTCCGAAATGGGCTTGTTGCATGATGACGCCGGACTCCCCCACGGGGAGCGGTGTCGTACCTGCAGACTGTGTTTTCGGTTCCGTTTTTTCGGAAGGAATTTCAGCGAAGATGTCGGCCGGTTCGGTCTTGTCGTCAAAGAGGAAGAAGATCATACGCGTTTATTGTACACAAAAGCTCGGACGCTGTCCTGCTGCGGAAGCCTCTTGTACGCGCGTTTCGACCCAGGTTTTGTCCTGCGTCTTGCCGTCGGTCGAGGCCTTGAGAGGATCCGTACAGTACGAACGCACTTCATCCAGATCGCCGAGTCCGTCGCCGTCGGTGTCTGGACGCTTCGGATCCGTTCCGTGCTCGTTCTCTTCTCCGTCCGTCAGACCGTCACTGTCGGCGTCGTTCTGCGCAGCGTTCGGAAGCGTTTGAGGCGCATCCTGTTCGCGCGGCAGGATACCCTGCGGCACGGTCGTCGTCGTTGCGGCGGATGAAGGTGTAGCCGCGCCCGTTTGCTGCGCCGTGGGCGCCGGTGCGGAGTTGGTCGGAGGCGAAGTCCGCGCCGCGCGTGCGCGAACGATGACGACCGTCGTAACGACGGCCGCCGCCGCGATCGCGATGATGCTTAGGATGATGACGAGTCGTTTCATATTAATCGCTTGAACTCGGGCCGTTCGCGCGGTTCACGTATTTGTTCTTGAGGGTGAACTTGCCTTCCGTCGCGGTTCCCGTCTTGTCGACGCGACCGATGTACCACATGCAGGGATTGCCGCCGGCGTTCGGAACTCCACTCAAGGTCCGTGTTTGGGGAGAAGCAATGCCGGAAGTCGACTGGTCAGAACCCGCTTGCATCGTGAAGATCGTGCTGCTCTTGATCGCTCCGCTCGCCGCTTTGAACCAACCGGTGTTGCGGTCGAAGACGGGGGCTTTCGAATAATCGCCGTCGATGAAGCAGCTCGAGCTGTTGGCGAAGATGTAGTAGGTGCCGTTCGGCAGGCTCTTTGTCGACATCGTCATGATTTCAGGATCGTTCGGATGCGTGTTGCCTGTGACGTCCCAGAAGAGCTGGATGTGGTCGTTCTTGAAGTTACCGTTGCCGACGTAGATGCTGCTGCTCTGGCTGGTCTTCCAGCCGAAGATACGGGTCTGGCCAGCCAAGGGTCCCGCGCTGTAGACAGCTTTGACGTAGAGATCGACTTCGTTGGCGGACGTGTGCGGCGTCGGCCAGGAGATCTTGAAGCGGAAGTCGCCGGGCAGAAGCTGACCGTTGTCGCAGCCGCCAGTGTAAAGAGCGCAACCTTTGGAACAGAGCACTTGGCCGGCCGTTCCGGCGTTTTGGGACGAGCAGCTCGGCGCGCTCCCGCCCGCGAATTTATTGGTGTCGCAGGCTTCGCCGTTGGTCGCGTGAAGGATATTGTCCCCACAGAACCCTCCGGCGGGATCATAGACGCAGTCGCCGCGGCAAACATAGGTGGTGCCTTGGCCCGTCGCATTCGGATCGCCTTTGCCGTCGCATTGCTCGCCGAACTGCGGCTGTTTGATGGCGTCGCCGCAGAAAGCCGCGCTCTTGGCGTTCGTTCCGGAGCACGCGTTCGAACAGTAGTTGCAAGAGCCGTCCATGCGATAGGTGACACACGGACCGCTCGCACCGCATTCAGCATCCGTGGTGCAGACTTTGCCGCCCACCTGGCATTTTTTGGCGGTCGGAGAGGCGACCGTATTCGTGTACGGTTCGGGGCGGCACTGGGTATTAAACGCGATGCATTGTCCCTCGCCGCCTTGGCAGAATTGTCCGCCGACACAATCCGTAGAGCTTCGGCAAGGCGCGCCTTCAGGAGCTGCGGTACCGGTGCCGGTGAACGGAACAAACGTCTGTCCAGTGCCCGAGAAGAGTGTCAATCCACTGTCCGCACGGAATACAGGTAGCGTCCCCACACTCGTTACAGAGAACGTTTGGATTTTCGTCGACATGTTGCCGTTGCCGTCGAAGGCATCGATCGTGACGGTGTGGGATCCGGCCACGAGCGCGCCGACGTTGATCGCACAGTCAACGTCGCTCAAGCGCGGCACGAATTTACAGGTGGTTTTCAAGACCTTCACGCCGGCGCTCGTAAGGTAGACGTCGATGTTGTCGACCAACGCGGCCGCATCCGTAACGTTCGATGCACCGATCGTGACGGTATCGGACGTTGTCGGGCTCGTGGGAACAACCGTCACCGTGGTGATCACGGGCGGCGTTGCGTCGCCCGGAACGCCGGCCGTACATTCGCCGGGACCGCAGGATGCGAGTGACGCGATCTTGCCTGCAAAACGGAGCGCGGCCTGGCCGAGCGGACCATACATCGGAATCTCAACGTCGGAACGCCCCAAAGTCGGCGCGACGGGCGCGAGGCTGGTGCTGGAAGATCCGCCCGGATAATTCTTGCAGATGCCCGGCAGGCAATCGGTGTCGATGCGGCAACCTTTGACGCCGCTGGGATCAGCCATGTTCGTATACGTGCGGCTGCACCAGGCGGCAACAGGACCCGGATCGCAGGTTTCCGGAGGCGATTGGATGGTCTTGTCTCCGCAGAAAGCGCCGGAGATCGTTTCGATCGCGCAGTCGGCCTTGCAGTAGTTGCAGGTCAGGCCGTAGGACGGCGTGCACCGGACGCCGTTCGAAGCGCCGTTGTCGCATTGTTCAACGCCGGTGTGTACGAATCCGTCGTTGCAAGCGTTCAGACGGCACGACGTGAGGCATTTGCCGTTGGGTGAATTGCCGGCGCCGTCGTCGCACTGTTCCGCGCCTTCGATCTTGCCGTTGCCGCAAGCGCCCGACGGTTTGCAGACCGACCAAACGTCAAACGTGCAGGCCTGGGCCGCGGGAGCGGTTGCCGGGAAGCAGCTCTTGATACGGGTCTGCGGGAGGCCGCCTGGCGTGACGGCACAGAGCGCACATTTCTGTCCGGAAGCGCAGTCGGTGTCCTTGGCACAGGCCGTAAGGGCACTGGCGGCTGTAGAGGTATCCGCCAGGGTGGCACCGCTCGCGATGCATACGCCGGACGCGCCGGCTTGGTTCGCGTCACATTGTTCCGCGCCGTTCGTTTCTGCGTCGCCGCAGCGCGGACCCGCACCGCGGCAGTCCCACGCACAGAAACCGTACTCGCCGTTCCTGGCGCCGTCGTCGCAGGTTTCGCTGCCGTTTTTCACGCCGTCGCCGCAGAAGTTCATCCGATCTGTGCAGACGGACGCGAACGGCAGGCCGGAACAATCGCTGTTCGTGCTGCAAGTCGCGCCGAGATCGCAGGTGCCGTCGGTGCAGTTGCCGTCAAAGCTCGCGCGCTTCGTGACGTTCACGCAGCGCCTGGCACAACCGAGGTTTCCGCTCCGGCAGCGTCCGTAGAGTCCGTTTTGCGGACCGTCGTCGCAGGTTTCGCCGGCAAATGTTTCAAGAGAACCGTTACCGCAGGCGGCGGCACCGGGGCAGGCGGTTTGTACTTGCCAACGGCAAGCGCTGTCGCAGCGTTGGAGGTCCTGGCCGCCGGACGTGCACGTCACATTCCGCGTCTGGCCGACTTCGCAGTCTTCAGCGGCCTCAAGCAATCCGTTGCCGCACGCACCGGCCGCGGCCGGCCCGATGAACGGAACGCCCACAGGAACGCACGCGTCTTGCGGCGCGCATTGGCTCGAAGACGTGCAGGCGACGTTCGTGCTCAAGCATTTTTTGGCGATCGAAGAGGACGGCGTGCCGGCACACATGGGCGTCACGCTCACACGCGTCTGGCAGACACCGGAAGTGGGACCGCTTGGCAGCCACGAGCAGCCGAGCGCGTTATCGCAGGCGATCTCGTTGGACTTGGTCGCGCACAAGGCGCCGACCCATTGATACGTGACGTATTCAAAATCGACAGACATGCGGTAATCGACGCCGCCGATCGCGCGGTACTGGTAGACGTGCGAATCGGCCGGGCAGGCGAAGATGCCGATCCTATCGTTGTAGCAGGTTTCCGCTTCGAAACTCGGCTTGCATGTGTCGCCGGTGCCGCCCGCGCAATCCGCGTCGGATGCGCATGACACGCGGCTGATCGCGCACTCCGAACCGAAGGCTTCACAGCGGTTGAACGCGTTGATCGGATCGACGACGGCGCCGGCCGAACCGAGCTGCTGGCTCCAGGACGGCCATTTCGACGTCGTGAAGCCGCGTACGAAGCTTCCGGATTCGACTTTCGGATAGAAACCGGTCTGGCTGCGTGTCGTTTCGAGCGCTTGTTCCATGGCGCGGATATCCTGCCAGCGGCGCATATCGCGGCGGATCTTGTCCTTGTCGGCGTCGCAGTGCATGCCGGCAGGGCCGTCGATCAACGCCTTGGCGCAATCGAGATTGCTCGTACATGCCACAACGGCCGCAGCATCTCCGCTCGGATGGAGCAGTTCGCCCGTGGCGCTCTTGCACACGTTCGTCACGAGATCGGACGAAGCGAAATTGGTGTTGAAGCGGATGTTGCTCACCAAGCGATTGAAAATCTCGCCGGTGCGCGGATCAGCGTTGTCGTTGAATGCGTACACGTAGATATACGAACGCAGATCCGGATCGCCGTATTTGTCGGCGGCGCCGACGTAGACCGTGCGCTCATCTTTGACGGCCTGATAGCCGTCGACCGTGGCGGCCTGCGTCTTGCCGGAGAAATGCTGCGCGAGATACCACTCCTGCGGACTGAAGCGGTCGGGGTTTTCATAGACGCGCATGCCGATCGCGTCTGTCAGTTTCCATTCCGGCTGGAAACGGAGGAGCAGATCCTTCGATTCGCAGGTATCGCCGGCATTGCAGTCGGCGCCCGTCACGCAGGCGCGCGGCTGCGAACCGTCTTGCGTCGCCTTGCAGAAACGCAGGAGCCCCGTACCGCCGACGGATTGGCCTTGGATCGGCTGCGGCATGAGTTCCGGCAAAGGCGTGCCGGCGTTGTCGCGGCAGTAATAGAATTCGAAATGCGTTTGCGGATCCACGTAGGGTGCCCAAGCGCCCGTCGAAACGTCGCGGCGCGGCCACGGAATTTCACAGAGAAGGACCGTGATCAACGACGCGCCTACTTTTTCTTCACCGACCGTCGACGGCGTCAAAGCGGTGTCCGTCGTGATTTTAGCCATCGCCACGACCTGCTCGCGACCGTTTACGCCCTTTTTCGCCTGTACCTCGGCCGAAGCGGCGCCAGCTTGCGCAGCGAGATCGAGAATCGGAGTCGCCGCTTTTTCAGGCACGTTGGTCCAGCTCCACGTCCAATCGTAGATGCCCGTGACCGGTGAGATCGCTTCCAGCAAACCGCCACGATCGGTCATGGCCGTGGCCGTGATCGTGAGCGGAGTCGAGGAATCCTGGATGAGTTCGGAGGCCGGGGATGTCTGGACGACATCGAAGCGGCAGATATCGGAGCCGGTCGTGAAATCCTGAACAGTGTCCCCGCCTTCCGGATATCCGACACCCTTGACCGTCTTTACGCCAGCCGCTCCGCCTTTGACCGTGACGCGGTATTTGCGGTTCGGACTGTACATCTGTTTCGGCGCGAACGTTGAAACCGTATGGACGCTGCCGTCGGCTGCGCTCTTGGCAATGCTCGTGAACGCACCTTCGATCGGGGCGCAAACGTCGGCGGCCGAAGCGTTCATGCCCACCAAGGAGCGGAAGAAACTGCCGACGGTGGAAGCGGCCCGCGCGAGCCACGAACCGATGCCGCCGCCTTCATACGCGCTGGGCGTGCAGGATTCGACGATCACGCCGCCCTGCAAAGTGCCGACATTCATCTCTTCACCGAAGGTCACCGTGATCTGGGCGTTGCGGCATTCGTTGCCGCCTTTAGGCATGATGTCGGGGGCGGCGGGCCGCGGATAGCAGCAGGCGCCGGCGCCGCAGGAAAGATTCGAGCCGAAGGAGGAGCAGTCGCTGTCCGCGCGGCATGAACATTCGACGCTGACAGCGCCCTGTCCCGAGACCGTACCGACGGCGGCCGTCACAGATGCCGAGCAGCTGTTCCGCGCATCGCACTGGTTGCGAGCTTCGATGACCTGGGTCGGGTCGATGTTGGCGTCGAGCGCGGGAGCTTCGCATTCTTCGCCGCCGCCATTCTGGGCGCCGGTCAAAAGATCGGCCGGTTTCACCGTCACGACCGTGTCGCCACAGTAGGCGCGCATTTCAGGACGGGAGCCGGACTTCAGGCAGAGCGTCGAACAACCGGAGGAGGCCTTGCCGTTTTCACCGCCCGCATCGCAGTTTTCGCCTTTGGCGGGCTCGATCACGCCGTTACCGCAGCAGTTCGTGCCGGCTGCGCACGCGGACGTGTTACCGCGCATGAGACAGCTCTGGCCGCAGGCGAAATTCGGTTTCGTGGGATTGCGTTCGTCAGAAGCGCCGAGGGACGCCGAAGGACGTCCTGATACGAGGAGCTGCGTCGCGAGACCGCCGGCGCCAAGAACGTAATCGCAGGCTTCGCCCGGTTCGAGCGTACCGTTGCCGCAGACATACACGTTCTGCTGCGAGCCTTCGAACATGCAGCGCGAGCTGCAGCCGTCGCCTTCCTGACTGTTGCCGTCGTCGCACGCTTCACCGATGCCGACAGAACCGTTGCCACAGGCCGAAAGACCGGGCGTGGAACCGACAAGCAGGCATGATGTGGTGCAACCGGATGCAGCTGCGCCGTTCTGCGCGCCCGCATCGCACTCTTCTCCACGGTCGGCTTGTAACACGCCGTCGCTGCAGCCGTTCGCGAGCGTATTGCCCGTCAGCAGGCAGTTGCTGTTGCAGCCATTAAGTCCCGGCGTGTCGCACTCTTCTCCCGTTTCCAATTTTCCGTTTCCGCAGGCGGCCGTGCCAGGCGGTTTGCTGCCGGTCATGAGACAGCTCGAAGAGCAACCGGCGGGCAGGGTCGGATTGGTGTTGAGGAGCGCACCGGGCGGCACGTCCGGAAGGAAACGAATTGCCTGCGGCGTGGCGGGGTTCTGCGCCTTGCTCCAAGCCCAGTTGTAGGAACTGGAGTTCAAAAGCTGTCCATTCGCCGCGCACTTGTCGGGTGAACTAAGCGGCAAAGCTGTCACGGGCGAAACCGCGCCGATGAAACGCATCGTCGTCTGCAACGGTTCCATTTGTACTTTCTGCGGACCGCACGGATCGCCGCTAAGCCGCGTGCGGAAAATCCAGCTGAAGGCGTTTCCTTCGTAGTTCAAGCCGGTCAATGCAGCCTGGCTCGTACTCCGCACCGTACCGAGAATGACGGCGCGATAGAACGTATTGGCCGTCAGTGTGACGTTGCCGAAGGTAAGCAGCTTCGCGCTGGCGATGTATTGCGGCGCAAGCGGCACCTCGCCTTCGAAGGTGAGGCAGGACTCATTGCGGCAACGGTACAGTTTCACGTTCGAGAGCACGCTGCCCGGACCGCTCACAGCCATCGGCGTGTTGAAGTACGCGAAGCCGACCGTGTTGACGCAAGCCTCGTTGCAATCATGCGGGCCGTAATCGACCACGCGCGGATTGGCGTAATCAACCGTCAACGTTCCAAAATCCGTTATCGTATCGACGGTCGAGCGGATCTGGAT
>CAYFZV010000024.1:0-11157 GCA_964347735.1 uncultured Gammaproteobacteria bacterium | reverse complement strand
TGGCGATACCTTGCTTGCGGCCGACGAAAACGCCCTCGACGGTTTCACCCGGAATGACAAAAGACGCGGCCGTCTTTTTGGCTTCGGTTTTGCCGATGCCACGGCCGCGTTCGTCGAAGGATTCCACGCGTAAGGTGAGTTTTTCGCCGAACTTCATATCCGCACAGGCTACCCGTTCGGCGAGGTTCCGTCAATTACTGCGGTTGCTCCGTATGCGTGCAAGCGCAGACGGCGTTCAAGCAGGCTTTTTCGTAGTTTGCAGGACATGCCACAGGACCGCAGTCCGAGACGGACTGGCAGCTGACCGGCACGTTTTCGATCGTGCGCTGGCAGAGGCAGCGTTCGTTTTCACAGGCGGCAGAGAAACCCTGCGGACAATCATTGGAACATTCCGAAACGGTCTTGCAGGCTGTCGTCGCGCCGGCCGGTGCGCACGCACAGGCACCGGAGATGCACGCCGGAATTTCATTCGAGGCGCAGCCCGCCGCACTGCATTCCGAAGCGCTCTGGCATGCAACGACTTGCGTTTCGGAGGTGCGGCATTTGCAACGCTGATCGTCGCTGCAGAACGGCTGCGAACCTTCCGGACAAGCCGCGTTCGCGCATTCGCCGGAATCAAAACAGGTACCGCCGTATTCGGGTGCGGCCACGCATGTTTCAAGCGGGGCTCCGCCGTCGGAAGAGACGGCACATGCTTGCGTCGTTCCGCTCGAGCAGACGAGGGGCGGGCGCTCGGTGCCCGGACAGGCGATGCGTTTGGCGTTGGGATCGATCTCGATCGGATCGCAGGCGCAACCGTCGGATGCACAACGCGCCACATAGGCCGAAGGGCCGATCGGCGGCATGGACAGCGTGGCGCAGACAGCTTTGCACTCGGTGTCCGTCGTGCAGCTTCGAAGTGAGGAGGATGTCTTCAAGCAGCGATGCGTCGCTGTGCATGTCGCGCCGCGCGGGCAGACGCGGACGCAGTCGGTTCCGTCGACGCACAGATTGTCGCCGTTGCAGATCGAAGCTGTGCCCAGAACCAAAACGGTCGCAGGGCCGCGCACGCAGCGCTTTTCAAATCGTTCGCAGGCGTTTCCTTCACACACGTTCAGGCAGACAAGACCTTCGCTGCAACGCGATTCCTGGGTACAGGCGTCGTTTTCATCCACGACAGCGAAACGGCTTTCCAGGCCCAGGAACGACAAGAGCGCATGCATCCAACCCTCGACGGTTTGGACATAGTAGCGCGCGCCTGTCGTAAAATTCCGTCCGAAGCTGGAGACCAGGGATCCGGATGCCGGAGCCGCCATGGCCGGTGAGGCCGCGGCGAGCGTAAAAGCCAGGATCACGGCGAAAGCAAAACGTCGCATAGTCTCTTCATGATAGCAGAATTGCGCGTTCCGCGCGGTACTGCGGCGTGCTATGCTGAAATCACGAGCCATCTTTTCCACAGGAGGTAACGGATGCGGAAAAAGCTCTTGTATTGCGTGATCGTACTCATGTTGTTCGCGTCATGCGCCGGCCGTCAGAAAGGCGATATCGCCTCTGTCCGCCGGAACGACGCCGCGACGTTCCGTATCGACGAGCTCGAAGGCGGCGGTCATGGCACGGCCGTCGTGCTCGATAGAAGCGGTTACCTGCTGACCTGTCACCACGTCGCTTTCGACAGGAAAGGCAAGATGCGGGGGCTGGTGGTCAACATCGCCGTGGGAAATCAGCCAGCCGTGGCGTATCCCGTCCAAGTGCTTGCGTACGACAAGGGTCTCGATCTCGCCGTGCTCAAGGTGGATTTCCGGTTTCCCATCGCCGTGAGGCTGGGTCGTGATCGCGACGCGCACCTGCTCGACGCGGTCTATGCCGTCGGCTTTCCGTTCGATCTCGGGAGGATGGCCGCGTACGGTCGCATCAAGAACGCCAATTGGAATGACCGGAGTCGGAGCGTCAAAAACGGTCTCGTGATCGACTTTTCCGACGGCAACGGCATGTCCGGTTCAGGCGTCTTTCTCGCCCGTAGCGGCGATCTCATCGGCACCTTGCACCTGATGATCCCGGCGCGCGACGACGGCAGAATCGTCAGCGACAATCGGCAGGCGCGGGTGCGCGTGGCTGTTCCTGTCGGTATGATCCGCACATTTCTGGATCGCAAGCGCATTCCGTATCACGGAAACTAGAAAGCCGCCCCGCGGACACGCGTGTCTCCGCGGGGTTTTTCGTTTCGGCGCGTGCTATACTTTTCCTATGAACGTATCGCCATTCTTGCGCCATCTTCTCGCTGCCGTCGTCGTGATCGGTCTCGCGCTGACGGCGTATGCGTATCGCAATGTCATCATTTGGACGATCGGGAACGTCCGCCTGCCCCATGCCAGTAAGGTGCAGCAGGGTATCCTCCAGCAGGATCTCGGGTCGGAGGACGTCAACGTTGTGGCATCCGGCTTGAGCGTGCCGTGGGCCATGGCTTTTCTTCCTGACGGCGGCATGCTCGTAACGGAACGGCGCGGCACGCTGCGCCACATCAGGCCGGACGGCGCGATCACGACGATAGAGATCGAAGGCGTGCGCGCCGTCGAAGAAGCGGGGCTTTTGGGACTTGCCGTGCACCCGGCCTTCACGGAAAATGGCTGGCTGTATCTCTATTTCACCTACGTCGGCGAGCAAGGCGCGTTCAAGAACCGGGTTGATCGCTATCGCCTCGAAAACGACGCGCTGTTGGAACGTACGACGATCGTCCAGAACATCCCCGGCGCGATCTGGGGCAACGGGGGAGCGCTACTGTTTGCGCCTGACCGCACCCTGTTCATTTCGACCGGCGATGCGGACGATACCTCCACTCCTCAAGACCTCCGCTCGCTCGGCGGCAAGATCCTCCGCGTGAAGGATGACGGTTCGATACCTTCGGATAATCCATTCGGCACAGCCGTGTGGTCGTACGGTCATCGCAATGTCGAAGGCCTGACCTGGGACAGCGAGAGCCGGTTATGGGCCACGGAACGCGGACGCGGAGCGAGCGCGGGAGAAGCTGAAATCAATCTGATCGTGAGCGGTAAAAATTACGGTTGGCCGACGGTCACGGGCGACATGCGCGAAAACGGCGTTACGGCATCGGTCGTGCATTCGGGACGCCAGGAAGTCTGGTCGCCGGCGGGTGCGGCGTGGTACGCGGGCAATCTTCTTTTCGGCAGCCTCCGCGGAGAGGGGTTGTATCAGGCAGCCGTGAACGCCAATCCGGTCGTCGTCAAAGCGCATTTTGAGACCGAGTTCGGCCGTATCCGCGCGGTCGCTGTCGGCCCCGACAAGATGGTGTACCTGACAACCTCGAATACCGACGGCCGAGGCATGCCGAAAGAGGGTGACGACCGGCTGATCCGCGTGAATCCGCGCCTCTTCCATTAAAGCTCCGGGCGT
Organism: uncultured Gammaproteobacteria bacterium; assembly: GCA_964347735.1. GTDB lineage: Bacteria > Patescibacteriota > Patescibacteriia > SG8-24 > DYFX01 > DYFX01. The sequence continues at coordinate 7,770 of CAYFZV010000024.1, read as the reverse complement.
GCTAACATGCTCTTTGATAGTTTTTTGGCTTTGATCAGCCAAAAAACAGCTATGCTTAGCATCATCATCCCGACATACAACGAGGAAGGCTACCTGCCCCGGCTCCTGGCTTCAATCCGAAGCCAACGCTTTGACGGGTATGAAATTGTCGTAGCGGATGCCAGGTCGACCGACCGTACGCGCGAAATCGCGCAGAAGTTCGGCGCGCGCGTGGTGGACGGCGGCATGCCCGGCCCCGGACGCAATCGCGGCGCGGCGGCGGCGAAAGGCGATGTGCTTCTGTTCCTTGATGCGGATGTCGTGCTTCCCGACGTCGAGTGGCTCGGTCGCAAGATGGCGCAGTTCGCACGGCGCGATCTCGATGCCGCCACCTGTCTCGTGAAGCCGATGAGCAGCAATCCGATCGATCACTTCTCGCACGGCGTCTTTAACGCGCATATGATGGCGGCGCAATTCGTGATGGCGCACGCGCCGGGTTTCTGCATTTTTGCACGCAAGACGCTGCACGACGCGATCAATGGTTTTGATGAGACGATCCGTCTCGCGGAGGATCACGACTATGTCGAGCGCGCCAGGCATGTCGGAAAATTCCGCGTCATGCACGGATCGCGCATTCGCGTCTCCGTCCGCCGCTTTGAACGCGACGGCCGCTTCTCTATTTTCAGCAAATACCTTTTAGCGGAATTGCATCTTCTGACGCGCGGGCAGATCCGCAATGACCGCTTCGCATACACCTTCGGCCACCAAAAACATGACGTTGCAAAAGATTCCGCTCGGGAAAGCCACTGATATCGTGCCAGGTCGCGCCAAGAGTTACCGCGCCATGGGGCGCGATTTGATTATCGTCAATACGGACGGCGTGCTGCGCGGCTACGTGAACTTCTGCACGCACATGGGTGGAAAGCTCCGCTGCACCGGCGAGCGCTTCGAGTGCGACTGGCACGGCGGTCAGTTCGACTGCAAGACCGGCCTGGCCGTTCCCGATGCCGGCGGCGCACCCGAAGGTTCCGAACTCGAAAAAATCGAAATCGCGATTGAAGGCGACGAACTCTACTGGCTCTACACACCGAAGAAAAGCCCGTGGGCGTTGGAATAAAACTCGTCCCCAAGCAAAAGGCCTTTCCGGGCCTTTTTTGCTATACTCCGGTCGCTATGCCTGAAGTTCCCGATCAGGTACATCCTAAATACCGGCGCGACATCGACGGCCTCCGCGGCCTCGCGGTTTTGGCGGTCGTGGCATTTCATGCGTTTCCCAGCTTGGCGAAAACGGGATTCATCGGCGTGGACGTCTTCTTCGTCATTTCAGGATTCCTCATCACCACGATCATCCTCGGCGGCCTTGAGCGGGGAACGTTCAGCTTCATCGCATTCTACGCTCGACGCGTCCGGAGAATTTTCCCAGCCCTCGTGGTCGTCCTGGCAGCGGCGTTCATCGTGGCCTGGTTCGCTTTCGATGTCGGCGAGATGAAACGTTTGGGTCTGCATCTTCTGGGTGGGGCGACGTTTTCGTCCAACTTCCTGCTGTGGCACGAAGGAGGATATTTCGACATCGCCGAGAATCGAAAACCGTTGTTGCATCTCTGGTCGCTGGCGATCGAGGAGCAATTCTACCTGCTGTTCCCTCTGGGCCTTTGGGCCGCCTGGAAGTTCCGTTTTCGGATGCTTGCGACTGTGTGTGGCTTCGGGGCCGCATCGTTCGTCCTGAATATCCTGATCGCGCGGTTTAACCCGCACGCGGATTTTTATCTCCCGCTCACGCGCGTCTGGGAACTGATGCTCGGCGCGATGCTTGCCTGTATTGAGGCCCGACCGCCGGCGTGGGTCCTCACGCTGCGCACGTTGGACCGTGGGGCTGGTGCGGTCCTCGGCGTCGGACTGCTCGTAGCCGGCTTCGTTTTTGTCGATGCGGGCGCGTATCCAGGATGGTGGGCGCTTCTGCCGACGCTTGGAACGGCCTTCTTGTTGTTCAGTCGCGCAAGTTGGATCAATCAGCATCTTCTTTCCTCGCGTCCGCTTGTCGCTGCGGGACTGATCAGTTACCCGCTCTATCTCTGGCATTGGCCCATCCTTTCGTTCGCGCGCATCTTAAACGGCGGTTCACCTCCGGCTTCCATAAGGGGATTATTGATTGTCGTCGCATTCATCCTGGCGTGGTTGACGATGCGCTACGTCGAACGTCCTCTTCGCTTCGGTGCGAATGGCGCGAAAGCGGTAAAACTTCTTTTGGGCGGATTAGCAGCAATCGGCGGCGTCGGCCTTGCAGCGATCGTGACCGACGGCTACCCCTTCCGTCATACGGCTCGGAATGTCGAGCGTTATGTGCGCTCGATCGCGGTCGCCACAGGAAAGACCGTCTGTCAGGAGGACGGGACTCAAGGGGTGTCCTGCCGGATCGGAGAGTCGGACGCGGAAGCCACCGTTCTTGTCATCGGCGATTCGCACGCGGGCAGCCTGTTGCCGGCATTTGAGCGTCTCTCGCACGAGGAAAATATCGGCGTGCGGTACGGGGCGATTTCAGTCGCCTGTCCGCCGTTCTCCCGAGCGGAGGATCCGTGCGTCGAGGAGAATCGGAGAGTGTTGTATGACGCGCGTTCACGCGACATCAAAGACGTCTTCTTTGTCTTCCGTTGGTCGAACTACGAACGCGGCCGGATGCTCGAAGCGTTCCTCGATCCGTCCGTGCGCGCCTATCGCCAAGCCGGCGCCCGCGTCCACCTCGTCGTTGATAACCCTCTCCAGTCGATGGATCCGCGTGATGCGCTGCGGAGAGGCAGAAACACGGACAACGGCATCAACCGATTTGCGATCCCGTCGGAGACCTATGCGGCGCAGCAAGATCCGCTGGCGGAACGTCTTGCGCGCTATGCCGTCGAGGGAGGGGAGGTGACGGTCGTTGATCTGCGTACCGCGTGGTGCGCGAACGGCCTGTGCCCGCTTTCAGAGGATGGGAAGTTCCTGTACGGCGACATCAATCACGTCAGTGCCGACGGAGCTATGCTGGCGTACCCGATCCTGCGCGATGCTCTCTAAGTACCGGCCCGACATTGACGGTCTGCGCGGCCTCGCTGTCTTGGCTGTGGTGGGATTTCACGCGTTTCCAAGCGTGGTACCGGCGGGATTCATCGGTGTCGACGTCTTCTTCGTCATTTCAGGATTTCTCATCACCACGATCATCCTCGTCGGCCTTGAGAGCGGACGATTCAGTTTTGCCGCCTTCTATGCCCGTCGCATCCGGAGGATTTTCCCGGCGCTCGTCGCGGTCCTCACGGCCGTCTTTGTTGCGGGATGGTTCTTTCTTACGGCTGACGAGTACAAACGCCTGGGACTCCACGTCCTGGGAGGCGCGACCTTCAGCTCGAACTTCCTGCTGTGGCAAGAGAGCGGCTATTTCGACATCGCTTCGGATCGGAAAATCCTGCTGCATCTGTGGTCGTTGGCCATCGAGGAACAATTTTATCTTTTTTTTCCGCTCGTGCTGTGGGCCGCGCATATGCGGCGTATACGCCCGTTGATCGTGACATCGTCGATCGGTCTTGCGTCTTTCACCTGGAACATCCTCGCGGCGCCACATCATTCCACGATGGATTTCTACTCTCCACAGACGCGCATTTGGGAGCTGATGGCAGGTGCGGTACTGGCTTCCGTTTCGCTTCATCCTCCGCTCCGTCTATTGCGCGCGCTTTCCAAAGCCGAAGCGTGGCTTGCGAAAGGCGGTCGCAAAATCCCACACTGGCCGAAAGAGAACGCGCTCGGCAATCTTGCTTCGATTGTCGGAGCATACCTGCTCGTCTTCGGCGTCATCTTCATTGCGAAAGAAGAGATGTTTCCCGGTTGGTGGGCATTGCTGCCGACGATCGGCGCGGCTTTGCTGATTTTTGGCGGAGCGTCATCCTGGGTCAACCGCCGCATCCTTTCCCATCGCGCGCTGGTGTGGGTCGGCCTCATCAGCTTCCCGCTCTATCTTTGGCACTGGCCGCTTCTCTCATTCGCGCGCATCGTCATCGGCGACGCGCCTTCATGGCTGCTCGCGTCGCTCTTGGTCGCCGCGGCCGTCCTTCTGGCATGGCTGACCTACGTATCTGTCGAGAAACCGTTGCGCTTCGGTAAGAACGCCAGCGGCGCGACGGTGCATCTGCTGATCTGGCTCCTGTCCCTCGGCGTTCTCGGCTTCTCGGCCTGGCGGTCCGAAGGGTTCCTTTCAAGACCGGCCGCGCACCGCCTCGAAACGTATCTGCAGTCCATTGCGGTCGCCACAGGCGAAAATTCCTGCGTCAAAATCAATGTGCCGGGATGGTTCTGCAAGCTTGGCGTGCAGGCCGCACCGCCGTCGGCATTCGTGTTCGGCGATTCACATGCAGGGAGCCTGCTGCCCGCATTCGCGAGAATCGCACATGAAAGCGGGGGCAGCTTCCTGTACACGCTCACCAAAGCTTGCCCGACGGAAAAATCCTGCCTTCAGGACAATAAGAATATTTTCACCTACGTCAGGGATAATCAGATCGACAAGGTGTTCATCGCTTTCCGCTGGTCGAATTATGATCTGCCTTTTTCGCAAGACGCGCGCGTCACGCAGCTTGAAGCCTGGCTCGATCAAACCGTCGAGGCGTATCGCAAGATCGGTGTCCACGTATATCTGTTGGTCGACAATCCTCTCCAAAAAACCCTGCCCGAGGACGCCTTGCGAAAAAGCCGCAGGACGGATGCGTCCATTAATACGAATTCCATTACAGCGTCCGAATACGCGTCGCAGCAAGCACCGTACTTCGATCTTCTGTCCCGCTATGCGGGAGATTTCGTGACCGTTCTGGATTTCACGGACGTGTATTGCCAAAAAAATATCTGCCCGTTGGTACGAGACGGTAAATTCCACTACGGCGACCTTCATCATGTAAGTCCCGACGGAGCGCTGTTGGCGTATCCCAAGCTGAAGAAGGCGTTGGGGTCTTGAAGTTTTTCGTGCGGCGTGATATCCCTTTTTCGAGGTGAACCATGGTCGTTGCCGATAAAGAATTTCGCGATCTTTTCTACCCGGGTGCGCCGTGCATCATCAAGCGGCATGACACGTTTTGGCACGGCAGGATACTTTACCTGCACGACGTGCCGGAACACTGCAACGTCGAGGTGTTGCGCATCGACTGCGGCGAGATCAAGTACTTGCAGGGCGCAGTGACGTTCTGTGCGTTGCCGATTCATGCGCCGGTCAAAACGATTCCGGTACCTGACGACGGCGTCACCATCTACCCAGACGCGCCTTCTGTGCGGGCACTGATCGAACTCTATCTGCGCTTGAAAGGCGCGATGAGCGGATCGGGAGATCCGTGGGGATGGGGAGGCTGAAAGCTCCGTCCGATCTCGTACTCAAGTCCCCACAAGCCTCGCGGGGGCTTTTTTGTTATACTTCAGCCATGTCCGAAAAGAGATTTTTGATGGGGAATGAGATCCTCGCTTTGGCGGCGCGCGCCGCGGGAGCGACGGGAATGTACGGCTACCCGATCACGCCGGGGTCGGAAATTTTGTTGTGGTGGGCGAAAGAGGCCGGCAGCGCGCAAGGCAAGAAAGACGGCATGGTGTTTTTGCAGGCCGAAGACGAAATCGGCGCGTCGTTCATGCTGCTCGGCGCGGTGCTCTCCGGACAAAAATCATTTACCGCCACGGCAGGCCCTGGAAATGTTTTGATGCAGGATGCCTTCTCGATGTGCGAGGCGATGCGCCTGCCGATCGTCGCGTATATCAATCAGCGCGGCGGACCATCGACGTCGACCGTCATCTATTCGCAGTCCGAAGTCTTCCTGACGGCTTTCGGAGGAAACGGCAACGGTTATCGCATTGTCTACGCGCCGTCGAATCTCCAAGAGTTGTACGATTACGGCATCAAAGCCTTCAATACCGCGTGGAAGTACCGTTTCCCGACCTTCGTGCTCGCCGACGGCTATCAAGCCAAAATGATGGGCGAGGTCGATATCTACGATCCGCACGCGCGCGGCATCGAAATGGTTTCAACGGAACGCTACCTCCTCGAAGAAAAGCGCGACCGCCCGATCGATCAGGTCGTGCCGTCGCCCGAAGTGCACATCCGCAATCAGGATGGTGTGGAATATTCCTGCTATCGCAACTGCCTGAACCTCGAAGAAGAAACGCTGCAGGTGAATCTTGAGATCAAGGACGCGTGGGACAAAGTCGCGCATGAGATCGAAGAGCATGAAACGTACGGCGATCCGAACGCGGAAATTCTGATCGTCGCTTTCGGTATCGTTGGCGCCGCGGCCAAGCAGGCGATCGATCAGACCGAAGGCAAAGCGCGCCTGTTCCGACCGATCACGCTCCGCCCGTTCCCCGTGAAAGCGATCCGCGAAGCCGCGAAAGGCGCGAAGCGCATCATTGTGCCGGAGTCCGCGATCGCGCAGCTTTCGCGCCTCGTCAAAGAGGCGCTCTACGGCGCGACCGACGCGCCGATGGTCGAATACCACCGCCCTTCGATCGGCATCAAAGTGGAAGAGATCATGCGCCTCATCACGAATCTTCCCGAGGTATGACGCATTCCATCGCCCAACTCGCGTATCCGAAGTGCGTACGTCTCGAATCGAAGCCGCACTTGTTCTGTCCCGGCTGCGGCCATCCGGAAGTTTTGAAGGCGTTCGGTTTTGCCATTGATGAACTCGGCTTGCAGAAACGCGTGGCCTTCGGCGTCGACATCGGCTGCTCCCTCCTGGCCTTCGACTTTTTCAACATCGATACGATCGAGACGCATCACGGCCGCACCGTGCCCGTCATGGTCGGCGTGAAACGCGGCAACCCTCATGCGATCCCGGTGGCGTATGTCGGCGACGGCGGAGCGTACGCGATCGGCATGGGTTCGCTCTTGAATGCGGCGATTCGCAATGAAAGCGTCTTCACGATCGTCGTGAACAACGCGGTCTACGCCATGACCGGCGGTCAGGAAGCGCCGACAACGTTGCCCGGCACCAAAACCACCACGACGCCGTACGGCGCGGACACGCATTACGTGAAAGGGCCAGATCTCATCCGCCACCTCAACCCGACGGCCTGGATCGCGCGCGGCATCACCACGCGTCAGCTTGAGCTTCGCGCCTACATGAAAGAGGCGCTTGCGTTCGTGAAAGAAAACAAAGGCTTCGCCTTCTTGGAAGTGTTGTCACCCTGCACGCTCAACTGGGGCACGGTCGAGGATCCGCACGCCACGTTCGACATTCTTGAGAACAAGTTGGCGAAGGTCTACAAACTGGGGCGCTACTGATATGGATACCTTTAAGATCGTTATCTGCGGCGAAGGGGGACAGGGTGTGCAATCGATCGCCAAGATCATTGCGACCGCCGCGTTTGAACAGGGGAAGAAAGCGGTGTACGTGCCGTATTTCTCCACCGAAAAACGTGGTGGTGTGACCGAAGCCTACGCGCAGATCGGTGACGTCGTACCGGCGTATCCGAAATTCGAGAAAGCTGATCTGTGGGTCGTGTTGTCGCAGCGCGCGGTCGACCGCATTTACGAATTCCTCAAAGAGGACACGCACGTCATCGTCAACAGCTATCTCGTGAAGGATCTCTCAAAGCTCGGCCGCTGGCATCCGCGCGAGATCGACGCGGGTAAGATCGCCAAGGAAGAATTCAAGAAACCGCGCGTCTTCAACATGATCATCATGGGTGCGATGGTGAAGCTGATCCCGGGACTCGACCGCAACCGGTTCGAAGCAGCACTCGACCACGTCTTCGCGTCCAAATTCGTCTACGACGAACATGGCGTGGCGATCTGGC
>CAYFZV010000023.1:5262-11373 GCA_964347735.1 uncultured Gammaproteobacteria bacterium | reverse complement strand
AGAGGACGACCGAATACGGACGCCGGCGGATGGCTTCGGCTAGCTGGCCGCCTTCGTCGTAGCCGACGTAGCCGGGAGGGGAGCCGATCATGCGCGAGACGGCGTGGCGTTCGCCGTACTCCGACATGTCGAGGCGCACCATGGCGTTCTCGTCGTTGAACATGAAGGCCGCGAGTGCCTTGGCCAGCTCTGTTTTGCCGACGCCGGTCGGGCCCAGGAACATGAAGGAACCCATCGGGCGGGTTTCTTCGGCCACGCCCGCGCGCGAGCGGCGCACGGCGTTGGCGACCGCCTGGATGGCCTCATGTTGGCCGACGACGCGCTTGCCGAGGACTTCCTCAAGTTGCACGAGCTTCTTGAGTTCGGATTCGAGCATCTTCGAGACGGGAATGCCGGTCCACTTGGAAACGACGTGCGCGACGTCCTCTTCGTCGACCTCTTCTTTCAGGAAACGCGCGCCTTTCTGGAGCTTCTTAAGCTTTTCTTCGGCATCCAACAAGGCTTTCTCGGCGGCCGGAATCTGGCCGTACCGGATCTGGGCGACTTGTTCGAGCTCGCCCTTGCGTTCGGTGATGTCGGCTTCGTGCTTCAGCTTGTCGATGTTCTTTTTGCCTTCGCGGATCGTGGTGATCGCGTCTTTTTCGCTCTTCCAGCTGATTTCAAGTCCTGCGGCGCGTTCCTTCGCTTCGGCCATTTCCTTGACGAGCGCCTTGAGGCGGTCCTTGGCGCGCTTGTCGGTTTCCTTTTCGAGGGCGCGCTTTTCGATCTCGAGACGCATGATCTGGCGCTTGAGCTGGTCGAGTTCGTGCGGTTGCGAATCGATCTGCATGCGCAGGCTGGAGGCGGCTTCGTCGATCAGGTCGACGGCTTTGTCCGGCAGGAAGCGGTCAGTGATGTAGCGGTGCGACAACGTGACCGCCGAGACGATCGCGCCGTCGGTGATGCGTACGCCGTGGTGCAGGTCGTAGCGCTCCTTGATGCCGCGCAAAATGGCGATCGCGTCGTCGACCGACGGTTCGTTCACGTAGACGGGTTGGAAGCGGCGCGCCAAGGCGCCGTCTTTCTCGACGTGCTTTTGGTATTCCTTGAGCGTGGTCGCGCCGATGCAGCGGAGTTCGCCGCGCGCCAGGGCGGGCTTCAAAAGATTGGACGCGTCCATCGCGCCTTCGGTGCCGCCGGCGCCGACGAGTGTGTGGAGTTCGTCGATGAACAGAATCACGCCGCCGTGCGATTTTTCGACTTCCTTCATGACGGCCTTGAGGCGCTCTTCGAATTCGCCGCGGAAGCGCGTGCCGGCGATGAGCGAACCCAAGTCGAGCGCGACGACATCTTTGCCTTTCAGCGATTCCGGCACGTCGCCGGCGATGATGCGCTGCGCCAGTCCTTCGACGATGGCCGTTTTACCGGTGCCCGGTTCGCCGATCAGTGCCGGGTTGTTCTTCGTGCGGCGCGAAAGAACCTGAATGACGCGGCGGATTTCTTCGTCGCGGCCGATGACCGGGTCAAGTTTTTCCGCGCGGGCGAGACGCGTGAGATTGCGGGAATATTTTTCGAGCGCCTGATACGTCGCCTCCGGTTCGGTCGAGGTGACGCGATGCGCGCCACGGATGTCCATCAGGACCTTCAAGACATCCTCGGTCGTGATGCCGGCTTCGGTCAAAAGGGAAGCGGCTTCGTTCTTGGTTTCGAGCAGGCCGAGCAGCAAATGCTCGGTCGAAACGTATTCGTCTTTAAAACGCTCGGCGACTTTATGCGCCTGGCGGATCGCGCGGTCGAGCGTCTGCGACACGAACACCTGGGCGGTGCCGCCGCCCTGCATCTTGCTGGGAACTTCGAGCTTGGCGCGCGTCAAGAGTGCGGCCGGATCGATTCCGAGCTTCTTAAAAACAGAAACCACCACACCATCCTCTTGGCGGAGGAGCGTGGCAAGCAGATGGGCAGCCTCCAGCGTTTCGGAACCGGTCTCAAACGCGAGGTTCTGCGCCTCTTGGAGCGCCTCCAGCGCTTTCGTGGTGAAGCGGTTTTGTTGCATGGAAAAGGAAGGTATTAGCACTCTAATAGTACGAGTGCCAATTCGGACTGTCAAGTATTGACCTTTCCGGTTGAGTCCGCTGTACTGAAAGCGGCTCACGGCCAGGAGGGAGGTCTTTATGTCGACGTTCAGCGATATTCTGGATTACATCCGCAAGGCTGAAAAGGGGCGTTTGACTCCCTGCACGACGACACAGCGCACGTACTGGCGCCTCTATGAGGAGGCGGTCAAGGCATGGGTCAACGAGGCTGTGGATCAGCTCGAACACAATCAGCGCGCAGGCGTTCGTGATTTCCTCGAGAAGGAACACGCCGGCGAAGGACTGGACTCAAGCATCCAGATCTGCCACGAGTTCTGGCGCGGCTATGCACACGGATTGCAGAGCAATGAAATCGACATGGAAGGAAACACCGACTACGACAACGGTTTCCACGCCGCTCAAAAGAAACGTTTCTGACGCGCCCCGCAATCCGCAGGGCGTTTTTCTTATGATGTGTTAGGATACGTCCGTAAGCCTATTTTTGGTGCATGCGACTCACAGTAGCCGGCGTTCCGGTGGATGCGATCACGTTCGAAGAGGCTGCGGCACGCGCAGGCGTTTTGCTGTCGGATGGCGGCCAACACCGGATCGTCACCCCGAATCCCGAGATGGCCGTCCTGGCCGCCCGCGACCCCGGCTTTAAGAAGCTCCTGGAATCGGCAGACCTGGCCTTGGCCGACGGCTATGGTCTCAAATTGGCCGCCTGGTGGGAAGGAACACATGTTCCGGAGACGATCACAGGCGTTGATTTCGGCTTGGCTTTGGCTCAAATTGCAGAACAAAAAAATTGTTCACTCTATTTTTTGGGAGGAGGGGACCGGTCAGCGGAGACGGCCGCCAAAAACCTGCTGAAGGTGTATCCGAGGTTGCGTTTCGCGGATGCTTCATCCGGAGGACGCATTCGCTGGATCAACGGCAAGTGGGAGGAAGACGCGGACCTCACGGAACGGATCGCCAAGACGAATCCCGACATCCTCTTCGTGGCCCTGGGTCACGGCAAGCAAGAGCGCTGGATCCGTGACCACCTCGCCAGGCTCCCGAGCGTGAAAATCGCGATCGGTGTTGGCGGCGCGCTGGATTATTATGCGGGACATAAGCGTCGAGCCCCCGGCTTCATGAGGTCCCTTCACCTTGAATGGTGCTGGCGCCTGATCAGCGAACCATGGCGCGCCCCCCGCATCTTCGAGGCCACCTATGTTTTCCTCAGGCTGGTCTTGAAAAACAAGCGGAACAGGGTAAGATAGGGACTTATGAATGTCCGCGTACGCTTCGCGCCCAGCCCGACCGGAAGGATGCACGTCGGAAATTTTCGATCCGCGTTGTATAACTTCCTCTTCGCCCGCAAACACGGCGGCGTCTTTTTCGTGCGCATCGAAGACACCGACAGGGCGCGGATGGTCGAGCACGGCGTCGAGAATATTTTGAGCACGCTGGCGTCGATGGGCATTTCCCACGATGAAGGTCCTTTTTTGAGAGAAGACGGCACGATCGATCAGCGCGGTTCGAAAGGGCCGTACGTGCAGTCCGAGCGTTTGGAAATTTATCGTTCGCATTTGAATCAGCTGCTCGAGCACGGCGAAGTCTATCCGTGTTTTTGTACGTCGGAGCGCTTGGAAAAATTGCGCGAGACGCAGGAAGCGGCCAAGTTGCCGACCGGCTACGACCGCCATTGCCGCGATCTCGATCCCGAAGAAGCGCAGAAACGCATCGCCGCAAACGAGCGCGTCGTCTATCGCGCCAAGATGCCCGTGGAAGGCGAGACGACCGTCGTTGACATGATCCGCGGCGAAGTTACGTTCAAGAACGCACTGCTCGACGATTACGTGCTGCTCAAAGGCGACGGTTTTCCGACGTACCACCTCGCCAACGTCATCGATGATCATCTGATGGAAACGACGCATGTCATCCGCGGGGAAGAGTGGCTCTCCTCGACGCCGAAACACGTGCTGCTCTACAAAGCGTTCGGTTGGACGCCGCCGGAATTTGCGCATCTTCCACTCCTGCTCAATCCCGACCGCTCGAAACTCTCGAAGCGCCAGGGTGACGTGGCGGTCGAAGATTATCTGCAGAACGGCTACCTGCCGGAAGCGATGATCAATTTCGTGGCGCTGCTCGGCTGGAATCCTTCCGACGAAAAAGAGATCTACGAACTTCAGGAACTCGTCGATGGGTTTGAAATTTCGGACGTGAATTCGGCCGGCGCCGTCTTTAATCGCGAAAAACTCGACTGGCTGAACGGCAAATATCTGCGCATGATGCCACTTGAACGTTTGGCGGAGCGCGCGCGTCCGTTTTTCGAGCGCGCCGGCATTTCGACTTCCGAATTTTCAAGCGAGGAATTGGGTACGCTGTTGTCGCTTGAGCGCGAGCGTGTCAAAACGCTGGCGGAACTTCCCGAGGCCGTTTCCTTCCTGCTCGTCGACGTGCCGGAGTATGCGGTCGAAACGCTCTCTTGGAAAGGTCAGAAAGCGGAAGATACCACAGAGCGTCTTTCGACCACCCGCGAGCTCTTGGCAGAACTGGAAGACGCCGATTTCACTGTTGAAAGCCTAGAAACACGCCTTAAAGCGCTCATCAGCGCGAAAGGGTGGGGGAACGGGGATACGCTCTGGCCGTTGCGCGTCGCTTTGTCCGGACGCGAAAAATCGCCCGGCCCCTTTGAGATCATGGCCGTTTTAGGTAAAATGAAGGTGATCCGCCGTTTAGACGCGGCGATTGATCGCCTTAAGAATGCTTGAACAACGCACAAGGAGGAAATATTTGATCACGCCGGTCGTGGCGGCGTCTTTTATCGTTTTTCTGGCGTGCGCTGGCATGGCCTGGGGCGCGACGTCGTCTTCGGACGATCTCACGCAGGCGATCAATCAACTCAACGCCGACATCGCCAAGAAAAAAGCCGACGCCGCAGCTTTGAAAAGCCAAATGGCGGCGTATCAAAAGGCGATCGAAGAGAAACGCAAGGAAGTCGCAAGCGTGCGCAGCGAGCTCGATATCGTCCAGAACAAGATCGCTTCGACACAGCTCGATATCCAAGCCAACCAGTTGCAGATCGAAGCGACGAATCTCGAGATCAAGCGTCTCGAGGCGGAGATCGGGGAAAAAACGATGAAGATCATCCGCCAGCGGCAGATGATCGGCGAGTTCTTGCGCCAGCTCGACCGCACCGATCAACGCACGGCCATTGATCTGCTTTTGACTGAAAAAACAATCTCGGATTTTTTCAACGACGTGCAGTTCCTCCAGGAATCGCAGCGCCAATTGAAACGCTCGCTCGATACGGTCCAGACGCTCAAGGCCGATCTCGAAGGGCGGCAATCCGAACAGAGTTCCAAGAAGGTGCAACTCGTGACGATCCAAACGCAGCTTTCCGACGCCAAAACGACGCTCGAAGAACAGAAGGGCGCGAAAGTCGTGTTGGCCGATCAGCTGCAGGTTTCGCAGACGCGCTACCAGTACGAGCTCGCGCAGCTGCAGAAACAGCAGGCGAACATCAACGCCGACATCGCCGCGACCGAAAAGAAACTGCGTAAGACGCTTGATGCGGAGAAGCTGCGCAAAGTCACTGGTGAGACGACGGGCTGGATGTGGCCCGTCCCCTCGATGACGATCACGACGTATTTCCACGATCCTGATTATCCGTTCCGTTACGTCTTCGAGCATCCCGGTCTCGATATCCGCGCGCCGCAGAGCACGCCGGTGCGCGCCTCCCGCGGCGGCTACGTCGCGCGTGCCAAGGACGCCGGCATGGGCTACAGCTACGTGCAATTGATCCATGAGGATGGCCTCTCGACGGTCTACGGGCACGTCTCGAAGCTCGTCGCCCGGGAAGACACGTACGTCGAGAAAGGGGATATCATCGCCTATTCCGGGGGCGGCGTCGGCACGCCCGGTGCCGGTCCTATGACCACGGCTCCTCATTTGCACTTCGAGATCCGCCTGGACGGCATCCCGATCAATCCGCTGGGCTACCTCCAGCAATAAGCGAACCCGTGACAAATGTCGCGGGTTTTGCTATGTTCCGGTTGGAGGCCACCCTGGA
>CAYFZV010000023.1:4090-5252 GCA_964347735.1 uncultured Gammaproteobacteria bacterium | reverse complement strand
CCATGGAAGGCAACAAGGATCCGCGCGAGAAGTGGTCCGACGTAGAGTTCATCGCATGTTACGGGTACGAGGCGCGCATTCTCGGCGGACGCCCGTTGCTCGTCGGTGAAATCCAGCGCGCAGGCTGGCACGGTCCTCTCAAGGTGTACCTGCTTTGGTGCCCGGACTGCGACATCATCACGGTCACGCATCCGGCCGGATACGCGAGACGTCTCGAGTGCCAGAAGTGCCGCCAGCGATTCGACCGTCTCAAGCCCGCAACCGCCGCTCTCTCGTAGGGCGGTTTTTTTAATGAAAAACTCCCGAGTGAGGGGAGTTAGCGCGCGTGCGGACGCGGACCGAGCCAGGACGCCAGTTCGTCCTCCGGGAATTCGACTTTGCCGTCGATGCAATACCCGCGAGAAAGCTGGCCGTACACGCGTTGGTGTGTCTCACGGTGCGCCTCGAGCGTACGAACCGCCAAATCAAACGCTTGATTCAAGAATTCTTTGATGCCCGCATGGAGTGCCCATGGCAATCTCGCTCGGAACGGCGTGATGCCCGCGCGGCGGCGCGGCAGGTTCCCGATGCGACGGACAAGCTTGGCGATTTCCAACGCACATTCGAAATCGTGGCGGAGGAATCTCAGAAAATCTCCGAGCATGACTGACTCGCCAGCAAAGCCTCCGAGAAACACGCTGGTGAAGGCGAGATACTCTTCGTAGCATGCCGGTTTTGGCCATCCAGTCAGACCGCACTGCGCTTCGCCTTGCAAGGGGTAGAAATGAATGGAAGTCGGCGTGGGAACGGACGGCAATGCCCAGGCGACCACGGCATGTCCTGCCTCATGCGCGAAGACGCGGTTAATATCTTCAAAGCAATCGATTGTCATTGCGGCCTCCTTGCTAAGTATACAAAAAACTCCCCGAGAAAGGGGAGTCAGGTTCGAACCCACGGCCTCGGTCCGAAGAAGGAGCGGAGCTCTTCTGCCGGCATGTCCTGCCAAAGGACGACACGTTGCCTGATGCGGTCAAAAGTTTCTCGCACGCCGCGAAATTTTCTTCGCGCGCTTATTCTAGCCACGACGACCCCCAGGGTCAAACCCACCCAGGGGAGCGGGTTTCGACAGCCTGGATTCCGCCTTAAGATGTGTCTGACAATATATCTTATGCGACACAAGAGG
>CAYFZV010000023.1:0-3990 GCA_964347735.1 uncultured Gammaproteobacteria bacterium | reverse complement strand
GATTTGAGTTTGAAGAAGATCTTATCGCCGAAGCGTACGTCGATGTAGTTCAGGTTCTTGCGATCGGGACCGACTTTCGTCTTCAGGATCGTTTGGGCGTTATCGAGTTGTTCCTGGAGCTTGCCGGATGCGTCCAGGTAGATCGCCCACCCTTCCGAGGTCACCACACGCAGCGTCTGTGAACTCATGCCGTCGATATGCGTCTCTGTGAGATACGGCGCGCGGTTGAAACGCGCGTCAAAAAGTTTGGGGAGATCAATGACCGCTTGGACGACCTCGGGACGCACAGCCTGTGCGCGCAACGTGATCTCATCGTTCTTGTCATCGAAGAGCGGCGGATAGTGGGCGCGGCTGTGGCCCTGCTGCTCGTCGAGCGTCGGACCCTGCTTCGGCACGACCTCGAGCGCCTCCTCCGGCTTGTAGATGCGCGTGATCGTGCCTTGAAGATCGATCAGACCTTGGCTGCCGTCGGGCAGCTGTAGCAGGATGGCGGAGACGCGCTCCTTGAGATCGATCACGAGCGTGTGCGGAGGCTTCTTGGTGATTGAGAGGCTCTCAAGTACGAACCGTTCGTTGAGCGTCTCGGAGATGTCCTCTTCCGAGGCAATCAGGATGCTGGTTTCGGGAAACAGCAGCCAGCGGCGTTTCTTGAGCGCTTCGATGACGGCGTCGTGGATCTCCCAGTTCGGAATGCGGTCGGCACCGCGGATTTGGATGTCGGTGATGCGGAATGTCGGCGAGAACGCGGTGAACCAGATCCAGCCGCCGAGCGCGACGGCACCGACACCATAGATGACGCGGCTGCGCCAGCGGCGCCCCCCTTGTCCGTTACGTGCCGGTTCGAAGAGCGGATTCGAAAATGACTTGCGTGAGTAGTCGCGGCGGACGCTGCGGGAACGCAACCATCGGCTCATACCGACGTCTTCAAGCGTTTGCGGCGCGCCTGGCGATCAAGCGCCAACTGCACGAGCCGGTCGATCAGCTTCGGATACGGCAAGCCCGAAGCCTCCCAAAGTTTGGGATACATGCTGATCTTGGTGAAGCCCGGAATCGTGTTGACCTCGTTGACCACGAACGCGCCGTTTTTCTTCATGAAAAAATCCACGCGCGCCATGCCTTCAAGCGCAAGCGTCTTGAAAACGCGTATGGCCAGGCCTTGAGCCTTCTTGGCCAGCGGTTTCGAGAGTGTGGCCGGAATGGACAGACCCGCACCATGCTCGTCGAGATACTTGGCTTCGTAGGAATAGAACTCGTGATGCGGCACGACCTCGCCAGGCACCGAAGCTTCGGGCGTTTCATTGCCAAGCACCGCAACTTCGATCTCGCGGCCGAGCACGGCTTCTTCGATCAAAATTTTATCGTCATAGCGGAATGCATCTGCGATCGCAGCGTGCAGCTCCTTGCCATTCTTCGCCTTTGCGACACCGACGGACGAACCTTGATTGGCAGGCTTCACGAAAACGGGCTTGCCGAGACGTTTCCAAATCTGCGAAACGCTGTATGTGTCCCCTCTTCCAAGCGCAAAGAAATCCGCGACGGGAATGCCGGCATCGCGCAGCAAACGCTTGGCGACATCCTTATCCATGCCGACGGCGGAACCGAGAATATCCGGACCGACGAACGGCAGGTCAAGCATGCGCATGAGGCCTTGAACGCTTCCATCCTCTCCATACGTGCCGTGCATTACGGGAAAGACGACGTCGTACCCGCGAAGCATCTTCGGATCGAAACGACCGTTTTTCGGGACCTTTATCGGCGTGATCACGTAGCGCTTCGTATCGACAGCCTTCATGATGCTGCGCGCCGACAGTAAAGAAATCTCGTGTTCAGACGAACGTCCGCCGAATAAAATGCCGAGGCGGATTTTTCTCTTCGGCGGTTTCATACCAATGTACGCGGTAATAGCGGATTGATGCGCGTCACGATTTCATAATTGATCGTGTCGAGCTTGGCCGCGAGATCATCGGCCGTAATGGCCAGACGCCCTTCTTCGCCAAGAAGAATGACCTCGTCTTCCGCGCGGACATCCGGGATATCCGTCACGTCGATCATGCACATGTTCATGCAGACGCGCCCCAGGATTTTGGCTTTGCGGCCATGGACCAAGACTTCGCCGATCGACGAGAGTCCACGATCGTAGCCGTCCCAATAGCCGACGCCGAGCACGGCAACTCTGCCGGTCTTCGGCATTTTTTCCGTCAGGCCGTAACTGACCGGCGTGCCGCGCTTCACATCCTTCACCTGCGCGATCGTGGTTTTCCAAGAGAGTACCGGCTTCAATTCCACCTCGAGCCCTTTGGCTTGCGCTTCGAGTTTCGTTTCCAAAGAGGGCCAGAGGCCATACAAGCCGATGCCGACGCGCACGAGATTGAAATGCGTATCCGGATAGAGCATCGCGGCTGCAGTACACGCCGTATGCTTTACGTCGGGACGGAAACCGTGCGCTTCCAAAATAGCGAGCGCGTTCTGGTACGTTTCGAGTTGCCCCGCGGCATAGTCGTGATCGGTCGCGTCTTCGATATTCGCGTAATGCGTTGATAGCCCCTCAAGGATTAGATTCTTTGCGTTCTTGATGGCCTGCGCGATATCGGGAAGATCGCGCAATTCCGCGCCCTGGCGCGTCGTGCCCGTTTCCGCTTTGACGTGGAGATAGCCGCGCTTGCCGGTTTTCGTGGCGGCACTGCGGGCGGCACGGACCTGTTCGATGGTTGAAACCGTCATACGCAATCCGGCGCGGACCGCATCCTGCATGCGCCAGGACGGCGTGAAGCCCAAAATCAAAATCGGTTTCTTGATGCCGGATTTGCGCAACACGAGACCTTCGTCGACGTTGTCGACACCGAACCAATCCAGATGGGGCTGCACTGTCTTGGCGGTTTCAATGAGGCCGTGTCCGTAGGCGTTCGATTTTACGACGGCCATGACGGCCACGCTCGCGCCCGCGCGACGCTTAAAAATCTTGGCGTTCAAAATGAGCGCCGCTTTGGAAATCTCGACCCAGGTTTTGGGGCCTCCTTTCCCCATAGATTAGCGCGTGATATGCGTTTTCCCGCCCATCCAGGGGCGCAACACTTCCGGAATGCGGACGGTGCCGTCGGCTTCCTGACAGTTCTCGAGGATGGCGATCAGGATGCGGCCGATCGCGAAGGCTGTGCCGTTCAGGGTATGCACGTATTCACGCTTCTGCGTTTCGGGATTCTTCCAGCCGATATTCAAGCGGCGGGCCTGGAAGTCGGTGCAGTTCGAGGTCGAATGCGTTTCGCGGTAGGTCTGCTGCGACGGGATCCAGGTTTCGAGGTCCCATTTCTTGGCCGCCGGCGTGCCGAGGTCGCCCGAGCAGATGTCGAGTACCTGATACGGCAAGCCGAGTCCTCCGAGCAGCTCTTCCTCGCAGGCCAGCAAAAAAGCATGCTCTTCCTGCGAATCGGAAGGTTTGGTGAACGAGAACATCTCGAGCTTGTCGAACTGGTGGACGCGCAGGATCCCCTTGGTGTCCTTGCCGTACGAACCGGCTTCGCGGCGGAAGCAAGTTGAGAACGCCACGTAGCGGACCGGTTTCGCGACGTCGAGCGTTTCGTCCATGTGCATCGGTCCGACGGATTGCTCCGAGGTGCCGACGAGGACGAGCGGGTCCTGGTGGATCTGATAAATTTCATCGCCGTGCTTGTCCGAGTAGCCCATCTTTTCCATGACCTCGGGCTTGATCAGCACAGGCGGCACGACAGGACGGAAGCCTTTCGGAGCGAGCGTCGAGAGCACGTATTGCACGAGCGCGAATTCCATCATCGCGCCGTCCCCTTTCAGGTACCCGAAGCGCGCGCCGGAAATTTTTGCAGCGCGTTCCGTGTCGATGATATCGAGCGCTTCACCGAGCGCCATGTAGTCTTTCGCTTCGAAATCGAATTTCGACGGCTTGCCGACCGTACGGGCGACGGCATTCGCGGAATCGTCCTTGCCGACGCGCACGTCAGACAGCGGCAGGTTCGGAAT
>CAYFZV010000022.1:11361-11606 GCA_964347735.1 uncultured Gammaproteobacteria bacterium | reverse complement strand
GAAGAATTTTCAAAAAAAGAGCGGATCGTTTCGCCTTTGTAACCGATGACGACGATGATTTCAGAAATCGCTTCCGGCAGCGCTTCAATGGTGCGCTGAAGAATCGTCTTGCCGCCGACGTCGATCATGGGTTTCGGCAGTGTGTCGGTCAGTGGGCGCAGGCGCGTGCCGAGGCCGGCCGCGAAGATGACGGCTTTCATTCCTCGTCGTCTGATGCGGCCCCGAACGTGCCCGCACGATCGGCT
>CAYFZV010000022.1:559-11351 GCA_964347735.1 uncultured Gammaproteobacteria bacterium | reverse complement strand
GCTTCGTGGAGCGCGCGCATGATCTCGTCCAAATCGCCGGCAAGAATTTCCGGCATGCCGTGCCAGGATTTCTTGATGCGGTGGTCGGTCACGCGATCTTGGGGAAAATTGTAGGTGCGGATCTTTTCCGAACGTTCGCCGGAGCCGATCTGTCCCTGGCGCAGATCCGTGCGCGCTTTGCGGCGCTTCTCTTCTTCAATAGAGAAAAGACGCGCGCGCAAGACCGCCATGGCTTTTTCACGGTTCTGGATTTGGCTGCGTTCATCCTGGCAGCCGACGATCATGCCGGTCGGCAAATAGGTGATGCGCACGGCCGAGTAGGTCGTCTGCACACCCTGACCGCCGTGGCCGCCCGCGAGGAACGTGTCGATGCGGATGTCTTTGGGATCGATCTTGATGTCGATTTCTTCCACTTCCGGCATGGCGGCGACGGTGACGGTCGAGGTATGCACACGGCCGGCCTTCTCGGTTTCCGGCACGCGCTGGACGCGGTGTACGCCCGATTCGTATTTCATCTGGCGGTACACGTTCTTGCCTTGCAGGCTGAAGATCGCTTCTTTCATGCCGCCCAGATCATTCAAACTCTGCGAGATGGCGGCGACTTTCCAACCCTGGCGCTCGGCGTAGCGCACATACATGCGGAAAAGTTCCGCGGAGAAAAGCGCGGCTTCATCGCCGCCGACGCCGGCGCGGATTTCGATGATCGTGTTCTTTTTGTCGAGCGGATCCGGTTCGACGAGCGCATCCTCGAGCGTGAGCCGCGCCGTTTCGAAATCGGCGTGGATGCGCGTCGCCTCCGTTTCGGCCATCGCCCGCAATTCGAGATCGGTCTCGCTCTTCAGCATCGCGTCCGTGTCGGCGGCTTCTTTTTCAAGCGCCTCATACCGGTCGGCGATGTCTAGGATCTCGCGCAGCTCGCTGTACTCCTGGTTCAGCTCGCGCATTTTTTTGGTATCCGAACTCGTCTCCGGCTGGGACAGGAGCGTTTCGATCTCTTGGAAGCGCGCGCGCTTCTTTTTGATTTCGACAGGGACGTTCATAGGAAGAGTATAGCAGCGTATAGGTGGCGGGTCCTGTCACCTCTCGGCGCTCGCTCCCATGCTCGCTTCGCTGCGCGTGGGATCGACCGCCTGCGGTGCCACCCGCACTTCCGGGCTTCGCTGACGCTCAGCCCTCAAATGTTCCTCCGCGCAGGGACGCGTTCCCGCGACCATCGCGCAGGCGAGAGCCGAGCGTGAGGACGAAGGCGCACTTCGGCGCCTGAGATCCGTGTCGCGGGAATGCGGCTCGGAGCGGAGGGTAGGGAGCGCTTCATGGATAACCAAAACCCCGCTTCAAAAAGAAGCGGGGTTCGGCGAAGCTACTTCGATGCTTTGGCGGCCTTTTGGGCGACGCGCTTGATCGTGCGAGCTTTCTTGCCGGTCGCTTTGGCTTCCGTGGAGGACTTCTTCGTGCGCTCCTGGAATTTCTCAACGCGGCGGGACGTGTCGACGAGCTTCTGCTTGCCCGTGTAGAACGGGTGGCAGGCGGAGCACAATTCGACGGACAATTCCTTCACCGTGGCGCCGGTCGTGAAGGTGTTGCCGCAGGCGCAGATGACCTTGGCTTCCGAAAAATATGTCGGGTGTGTGTCGGCTTTCATATAGTGACTACGGCGAGGACTATAGCAGGGCTTCACGGACTTGGCAAGAGCATATAGGGTGGCCGTGGAAGGAGGCTTCCATGCCGTACCGTCACGCGCTCATTTTCCTTGTTTTGACAGCCTGCGCAACCAGCCTGGTCCCGCCGGTCAAAGTTGCTCCGCGGCCTGAAACGCTTGTCGATTGCCTGGCACGCACCGGCGTGCGTCTCTACGGCGCTTCGTGGTGCCATTGGTGCCACGTGCAACTCAACAAGTTCGGCTCGGACGCGCCCAAAGTTTCGTACACCGATTGCGACCCCGACGCCACCCTCACGCTCGCGCCCGCCTGTGCGAGAGCTGGCGTTACGCTGGACGACCGTTTACCCATGTGGATCTTTCCAGGCTCGGGGCGCGTTTCCGGCGTACGTGATCCCAATGTGATCGCAAGGATCGCCGGCTGTCCCTCCACCCAGGAGAAGAAACGATGAGCGATTCGAAAGTGGACATCAATGCGCTTGCGCTTCGTTCGATGCTGGATCTTCGAAGAGGCGGCAATCGGTTCGTGAGTGTTGAAATGCTACGCAAGCGACTGAAGGAGCAGCGCCTCACCCCGGAAGACATCGGTTCCAACGAACTCGAGATCCAGCGGTTCTCCAAGGAAGATTGCAAGTGGGAGGTCGAAAACGATCTCGAGAACTGGCGCATCACGCGCGCTGCACATCCGCCCGGAGAGAGGTGCTTCGCGGCCGGTGTCTGCGAGAATCTTCACAAGGGCGGATATCAACCTGAAGACTTCGGAATCACTCCCGAGGAAATGAAGGAGATCCGTCTCGCCGCGTTCAAGATCTGAAGATCCCGATCAGGGGTCTTTTTTCTATTTAAGCTTGACAGGATCATTCGGCGCCCCTATACTCCCGGCATCATTCATCTCACATTCCCGACAACACTCCTGGGCGCGTCCCTCCCTCAAAAGGATACGGACGCCCCGGCCGGGAAGGTGGTAAAAGGAGTATTCATCCTATGTACGAGATTCCGGATCTTCTTGAGTTCCTCAAGACGGGCGCCCACTTCGGTCACCAGGTTTCGAAGTGGCACCCGAAAATGAAGCCGTACCTGTTCGGTTCGCGCAACGGCATCCACATCATCAACTTGGAGCAGACCGTCGTGAAGCTGAAGGAAGCTCTCGACGCCGCGCGCGACATGACCGCTAAGGGCGGCGTGATCGTCTTCCTGGGCACCAAGCGCCAGGCCGCTCCGATCGTCGAGAAGTACGCCAAGGCCTGCGCCGCGCCGTACATCACGACTCGCTGGCTCGGCGGCACGTTCACCAACTTCCCCGAGCTTTCGAAGCTCATCAAGAAGCTGAACGAGTACCGCACGAAGCGCGACACCGGTGGTTTCGACAAGTACACCAAGAAGGAGCGCGTCGTGATCGACCGCGAGATCCAGGATATGGAACGCAAGGTCGGCGGCATTGCGCCTCTCACCAAGCTGCCGGAAGCGATCTTCGTCATCGACGCCAAGCACGAGAAGACGGCGATCGATGAAGCGCGCGCCAAGAAGGTTCCGATCTTCGCGCTGATCGACTCCAACATCAACCCCGAAGACATCACCTACGGCATCCCGGCCAACGACGACGCCGTGAAATCGATCGAACTCTTCACCCGTCTGTTCTCCGAAGCCGTGACCGAAGGCCGCAGGCTCCGTGAGAAGGACGTGGCCGTCAAGAAAGCCGAAGCCGTCAAAATCGAATCCGGCGAACCCGCCCGCGTGATCACTGCGTAACATTCGTCAGTAACTTTCGCTCTTATGATCGACGCCAAAATCGTCTCCCAACTCCGCGTCATGACCGGCGCGGGCATCGTCGAGTGCAAGAAGGCGCTCGAAGAATCGAACGGTGACCTCGCCACCGCAGCCGAGCTGCTTCGCAAGAAGGGCATCGCCAAGGCCGGCTCGAAATCGGACCGCAACACGTCCGAAGGCCTCATCTACGCGTACGTCCACGGCAACGGCAAGGTCGGCGCGATGATCGAAGTCCTCTGCGAAACCGACTTCGTCGCCCGTACGGACGGCTTCAAGGAACTCTGCCACGCGCTGGCGCTCCAGATCGCAGCCATGAATCCGCTGTACGTCTCCAAGGACATGATTCCGGCCGAAGTCCTCGAAAAGGAAAAATCGATCTACGCCGAAGAATTCGCGGGATCGAGCAAGCCGGCCGAAGTCGTCGAGAAAATTCTCGAAGGCAAGCTGGCGAAGTGGTATTCCGAAATCTGCCTGCTCAACCAGGCCTACATCAAAGACGAAGACAAAACCGTCGAGGATGTCATCAAAGAAACGATCTCCAAGTGCGGAGAAAACATCCAGGTCAAGCGCTTCACGCGCTTCGCCATGGAGTCCGGCACGCAGGTACCCGGCTGATCGCCCGGAAAACCGCCCACAGGGGCGGTTTTTCTTTTTGTGCTACGTTGGAAGGTAGACCGTGTCAAGGAGGACACCATGTCGCTGCGTTTCGCGATGACTGTCTTCTTCGCCTGGATTAGCTCTTCGTGCGGACATGCCAAAGTCAACCCCGACCGCGCCCGCCAGCCACGCGTCATGTACGTCTGGATCGATGCCGATCCGCGTCTTGATCGCGTGCTGACGATTGTCGCCTGCAACCGTTGGAACGTCGTCAACGTGTTGTGCATGGAAACCCCGCTTAAGAAGGACGCGGATGTGCGGGTGACCGTCGACGACCGTGATTGTCGACGGCGCGACGCGAAAGGCGCCTTGAGCGGCACCGTCACGTTGGCCGAAGCGTATCGCAACGGCGATGTGCGCATGCTGTCGCGTTGTCTCGACAAGACAGGAGTGATGTTCGAGGTCCGTCAGTACGCCGCCGTCTTCGCGCATGAGATCGGGCACGTGCTCGGTGTCTGGGATCACGTGGCTGAAACCTGCGCGTCCGACGCGCCGAAGCATCGGCGCAGCGGCAAACGGATCTGTGGTCCGGCGCTCATGAACGCCTATTATCACGCGAAGATCCCGCACGTGACGCCGATCGACATGATGGCTTACGACGAGCGCATGGCCGATCTCAAAGGCATGCCTGAAAAAATGGAAGACGCAGGAGAGGGTCTCGTCTGCGTCTACGCCACGCCCGCGCCATGAGTGCGGGCTTTTATGTACTTCACGCTGCGGCTCGCGCGCCTTATACTGTGCAGGTATGTCTCTGTGGAGGGTGAAACATGCGTTGTCTCCGGCCGTCGAGGCCGCACTGATCGGCGTTGTCGCGTCGTACGGCCTTTTCGCTATCTGGTATTCTTCGCTTGCGCCGATGGCCGTACCGCTGACCGCTCTGATCAGTTCGGTACCGCAGCCGGTGTCGCTCGACACCGACGCCTGGTCCCGCCATGACGTGAACGGTTTCGCGTTCGCGGTCCCGCCGGAGTGGACCATCGATACGAGCGACTCCACGCGCATCCGACTCGGCCGCACGATCCATGAGCTCGCGACCGCCGGCGCCGCGGGCGAAGGGATCCTGCTCGAAACGGTCGGACTCGGGGAACGCGAAGAGATCGCCAATCTCGTTTCCGAAGATTTTTCCGAACGGCGCCCAGCGGTCTATGACGTCGCTGTCGACGGTCGCCCTTCGCTTTTCGCCATCTCGTTCGAGAACGCGCGCGTGCGCGGTCAAGCGGTGTACGTACCGATGGGCGCCCAAGCCCTGATTATCCGTTCCACCGAGCTCGACCCCGCCGCATTCGCGACGCTCGTGTCAACCATAAAATTCTACAAACCATGATCCGCATCGCCATCAACGGCTTCGGCCGTATCGGACGCAATACCTTCAAAGCCGCATTCGGTCGCCTGAAAAATCTCGAGTTCGTCGCCGTCAACGATCTGACGGACACGAAGACGCTCGCGCATCTTTTGAAACATGACACGAGCTACGGCATGTACGACCGGGATGTTTCATATGATGAGCAACACGTCATCGTCGACGGCAAGAAAATCCTGGTGATCGCCGAAAAAGATCCGACCAAGCTTCCGTGGAAGGATTTGAAGATCGACGTCGTTCTCGAATCGACAGGGCGCTTTACCGATGAGGCCGGCGCCGCGCAGCATCTCACGGCTGGCGCCAAGCGCGTCATTATTTCCGCGCCGGCCAAGGGCGGAAACGTGCCGACGTACGTCTTGGGCGTGAACGGTCAGGAATACGACGCGGCCCACATGGTCATCAACAACGCTTCGTGCACCACGAACTGCATCGCGCCTGTCGCGGCCGTCATTAACGAAGCGTTCGGCGTGAAGAAGGCGATGATGACCACGATCCACAGCTACACGGCCGATCAGAGCCTGCAGGACGGGCCGCACAAGGATTTGCGCCGCGCCCGCGCTGCAGCCGCCAATATGGTCCCGACCTCGACGGGCGCCGCGATCGCCGTCACCGAAACGCTGCCGGAACTCAAAGGTCTTTTCGACGGCCTCTCGATTCGCGTACCGACGCCCGTCGTGTCGTTGGCCGACTTCACGTTCGTCGTCGGCAAGGCGACAACGGTTGAAGAAGTGAATCTTGCCATCAAGAAAGCCTGCACGGGTTCGCGTTTCAAGGGCATCATGACGTGGACGGATGAGCCGCTTGTTTCCTCCGATTTCATCAAAAATCCGCACTCCGCCGTCGTAGACGTCGGCCTGACGCAGGTTGTCGACGGAGATCTCGTCAAAGTCATCGCCTGGTACGACAACGAGTGGGGCTATTCCAACCGCTTGGCGGAAATGGCCGAGCGCGTCGGCAAGGCGATCAAGTAATGCCGCGCACATATTCGGTTCCGGTCCACAGCCGCGATCTTCCGTGGTGGGGCTATGATCTCGCCATTGGTGTGATGCTCCTGCTCGGCGTCCTTACGGCGGGACTCTGGGCATTTCTAGGGCACTACGGCATCGCGGCGCTCTGCGCGGCGGCGCTTTCCGTCATCCTGTACGGCTCGTTCATTGAGCCACGCCTGCTCCGCGTCCGCCGATACTCCGTCGGAAAAGGGGAGCGCGTCTTGAAAGTCGCGTTTCTTTCCGATATTCACGTCGGACCGTATAAAGGAACGGCCTGGGTGCGCCGCGTCGCGCGCATGACGAATGCGTTGCAGCCCGATCTGGTCCTTCTGGGTGGAGATTACTTGTATGCGCAGGCGCGGGACTTGTGGAAGCTCGCGCCGCTCAAAGAATTGAAAGGCTCCCTCGGCGTCTACGCGATTCTCGGCAACCACGACGAATGGCGCGCAATCAAAGAATCGAAAGCCTGGTTTGAGAGCGCGGGGTTGCCGCTTTTGCTGAACCGTTCGATGCGCGTGGAAAAAGAAGGCATGGGAATCACGATCGCCGGCGCCGACGACGATTGGTACGGCGAAACGGATCTCGCGTCCACGTTTAAAGACGCGCGTCCGGACGATCTTATCATCGCGATGCTGCACAATCCCGATCTCGCGCCGCCCGCTGCGGAGCTTCTCGCGGGACGCTCGGCGGAAAAAACCGTCTTTTTTTCAGGTCATGCGCACGGCGGACAGATCTGCCTGCCGTTCATCGGACCGATCCCGCACATGCAGCACCAACTCGGGAGAAAATACGCGCGCGGGTTGTTCAATTTCCACGGCGTTTCGCTCGTGATCGGCACCGGCCTCGGCGAATCCGGTCCCCGCGCGCGCCTCTTCTGCCCGCCGGAGATCGTGCTGACGGAGGTACGGTTTTAAACAGTCGTTCGTGCTGCTTCATGGTATACTTTTAACGTATGGCAACGTCCACGCGCTGCGCACGAATTGTGATTCTCGGGGCCGGATTCGGCGGTTTAACGACCGCTGTTCAGCTTTCGAAACGTTTGGGCGTGCGCCCCGGTTGCGAGATCGTCGTTGTCGACAAGTGCACGCATCATTTGTTCCGCCCGTGGTTGTACGAAGTCGCGACGGGCAACGCCCCCGAGGATCAGCTCAAAGCCGGCATCGCCACCCCGTACGAGGATCTGCGCTCGCATCTTTCCGTCCGTGGCGTGAAGGTTGAGTATCAGGAAGTCCTTAGCGTGGACTGGACAACAAAAAACGTGAACCTGGCCGACGGCAGCGGTCTGCCGTTCGATCATCTCGTGGTCGCGCTTGGCACTGCGCCGGATTTTTATGGCATCGAAGGCCTCGAACAGTACAGCGTGCCGATGTACAGCCTGCAGAATGCGCTCGTCGTGCACCGCAGATTGCGAGATCTCGTCGAACGGAAGCGCCGCAATGAAATTCCGTTCATCCGCCTCGTTATTGGCGGCGCCGGACCGACCGGCGTCGAGTTCGCATGCGAGGCCGCGGCCTTCATGCGCTCGCAGGTCAAACGGAAGATGCTCGGCGCAGGCGAATACTCCATCGAGATCGTCGAGGCTTCGCCGCGTCCGCTCCCTGCCTTTCATCCGCAATTGTCGGCGTGGGCTAAAGCACGTCTTGAAAAGCTGGGCGTGAAGATGATTTTGGATGCCTGCATCAAAGGCGCGCACAAGGATCATGTCGTGCTCGTGCCGCGTCCGCTCAAGCCGGGAGAAACGATGGACATGTTGGTCTGTGATTTTAAAAACGAAGGTCAGAAAGAAGTAGCGGCGGATCTGCTCGTCTGGTGCGGCGGTTTCCGCGCCAATCCTGTCGCGAAACATCTCGGCATGACGATGGACGCGCGTGGCAAAATCGACGTTGAAGATACGATGCAGGTGCGCGGCATGGAAGGCGCATGGGCCGTCGGCGATTGCATCGCGCTCATCGATCCGAAATCAAAACGTCCTGTTCCACAGCTCGCGCAAGGCGCGATTCATCAAGCGGAACTCGCCGCCGAAAATATCGTGCGCGCCATGGGTCGGAAACCCCTCGCTCACTACCAGTTTCCCACCATGCATGCGCTCGTGCCGATGGGTGGCGCTTGGGGCGTGGCGGACGTCTACGGCCGCCGTTTCAAAGGCTATCTCGTGTGGCCGGTACGACTGGCCGCCGACATCCGCTATTTCTTGACGACGCTGCCGCTCAAAAGCGCCTGGAAGATGATCCGTGCGCCGCTCACGGTCTTTCGCCGCAACAATCTATGAATCTCCGCACGCTCGACGATCTCGCATCGGTCAAAGGCAAGCG
This sequence comes from uncultured Gammaproteobacteria bacterium, assembly GCA_964347735.1. Lineage (GTDB taxonomy): Bacteria > Patescibacteriota > Patescibacteriia > SG8-24 > DYFX01 > DYFX01. The sequence goes on along the minus strand of CAYFZV010000022.1, from coordinate 2,609 downwards.
CGTTCTTCTTCGCGCCGACTTCAACGTGCCTGTCACGCGCGGCAAAGTCAGCGTCGACGAGGATTGGCGCATTCGGAAAGTCGTGCCGACCGTCGAGCGTTTGATCAAAGCCGGAGCGCGCGTCATTCTCGCCGCGCATCTCGGCCGGCCGGCCGGCAAGAAATCAGCTTCGCTCAAGATGGAGCCGATCGCACAGCGCCTTTCGCAGCTTCTGCGTCAGCCTGTCATACAACTTTCCGATTGCGTCGGACCGGACGTCGAAGCCGCCGTCGGTGAAATGAAGAACGGCCAAGTCGTATTGCTCGAGAATCTGCGTTTCAAGAAAGGCGAAGAGGAAAATGACCCCGCGTTCGCGGAGGCGCTCTCGCGCCTGGGCGACGTCTACGTCAATGAAGCCTTCGCCACCTGTCATCGCGCGGCCGCCTCGATCGTCGGCGTCACGCGCCATCTGCCGTCGTATGCGGGACCGCTTCTCGTCGCCGAAGTTTCGGCGCTCGAGAAAGCGATCGAAGCTCCCGTGCGCCCGTACGTCGTCGTGATGGGCGGCGCGAAAGTCTCCGACAAAATCGGCGTCATCGCGCAGCTGCTCTCGGCGGCCGACCGCGTCCTCTTGGGCGGAGCGTTGATCGCGCCTTTCTATAAAGCGATGAGCCACTGTATCGGCACGACACCGTGCAGCGACGAGGATCTGGAGGCTGCGCGCGAACTGATGCGCCACCCGTATTTCAAAAAAATGATCCTGCCGCACGACGTCGTCATCGGCGATCCGAAGAACGTGAACGGCGCAGCGCACGTCGTGGATCTGCAGGAGGAACCGTTCGACCTGTGCCGTGACCACGAGGCGATCCTCGACATTGGTCCGAAAACGATCTCGGCCTACGCCGCCTACATTCGCACCGCCCAGATGATCGTCTGGAACGGACCGCTCGGCTTCTTCGAAGCTCCGAAATTCAGCCACGGCACGCTTGCCATCGGCCGTTTGATCGCCGCGCGTTCGAAAGGCAAGGCTTTCGGCATCGCCGGCGGGGGAGAAACCGCGATCGCGCTTCATCGCACGGGTCTCGCGGATTGCATCGACCATCTTTCGACCGGCGGAGGCGCCATGCTCGAATTCCTCGAGGGGACGCCGTTACCTGGACTGCAGCCGCTCCGTATCGATGAGTAGAACGATTCTTATCTTTTTTATATGACCATGACTCCGTTCGATCCGCCCCAGGACCGCACCGGCCGCTGGCTCCGCTCGTTGTTCGCACTGCTCGTGCTCGCACTGCTCGCGTACGTCGGTTTGCTCGCCCGCAATGCCGCGAAGCATCATGATTACATCGGCCGCCCCGAAGCTTCGCGCGACACGATCGCGATTTCGGCCCAAGGCAAGGTGACGGCGCTGCCGGACATCGCGACGGTCTCGATCGGAGTGCAGACCGAGAACAAGTCGGTCTCGACCGCGCAGAAGGAAAACGCCAAGAAGATGAATGGAATCATCGAGAAGATCAAAAGCTTCGGCGTCGCCTCGGAGGACATCAAGACAAGCAACTACACCATCTATCCGCAGTACGACTACGTGAACGGTCGGCAAGTCGAGCGTGGGTATCAGGTGAACCAATCGATCGACGTGAAGATCCGCAACCTTGAGAAGATCGGCGACATTCTGGCAGCGGCCGGCGATCTCGGCGCGAATCAGGTCGGCGGCGTTTCTTTCACGATCGACGAACCGGAAGATCTCCGACAGCAGGCGCGCATGAAGGCGCTTGAAGCCGCCAAGTCGAAAGCGCAGGCTATCGCCAGCGCAGCCGGCGTGCGCCTCGGCAAAGTCGTCGGCTTCAGTGAAAATATCGGGAACTTCCCGATGCCGATGTACTACGCCAAGGACGCCGCGCAAGGCATGGGCGGCGGTGGAGCACCATCGATCCAGTCCGGTTCGCAGGACGTCATCGTCGACGTGACGGTGAATTACGAAATTCTTCCTTAAGCTTGAAGTCACGGGCCGCCAGCGCGCTGGCGGTTCGGAACTTACTGCGTAAGGCTTCACCAGTTATGCCCAACATCCGCG
>CAYFZV010000022.1:0-549 GCA_964347735.1 uncultured Gammaproteobacteria bacterium | reverse complement strand
AATTCTCGACTCGCGCCGCAACCCGACGGTCGAAGTGAAGATGACGCTTTCCGACGTCACGATCGCCAAGGCGTCGGTGCCGTCAGGTGCTTCGACGGGCGTGCATGAAGCGCACGAGATGCGCGACGGCGACGCGCGGCGCTACGGAGGATTGGGTGTTTTGAAAGCGGTGAAAAATATCGACGGCCCGATCGCCGACGCGCTGCGCGGCATGGAAGTGCAGGAACAGCGCAAGCTCGACGCGCGCATGCGTGACTTGGACGGCACGCCCAACAAGACGAAGTTGGGCGCGAATGCGATCCTTGGCGTTTCGCTTGCGGCCGCGCGCGCCGGAGCGACCTCGCTCCAGCTCCCGCTCTACCGCTATCTGCGCGATGTGTATGATCTGCCGCGCGAAGACGGGTACAAGCTGCCGCTGCCGATGATGAACGTGCTGAACGGCGGCATGCACGCGGACTGGAGCATCGACTTCCAGGAATGCCTGATCATCCCGAAGCAGAAGAAATTCCGCGACCGCGTGCGTTGCGGCGCCGAAATTTTTCATGCGTT
>CAYFZV010000021.1:0-11682 GCA_964347735.1 uncultured Gammaproteobacteria bacterium | reverse complement strand
GTTGAAGAGCTCGTCGAAGCGTTCTCGAAGAAGGGCGTGGCCTTCACGAAGGTCGAACGCCCGCACCACGTGACCTACGACACGAAGATCGCCGGCTCATCTTTCAAGATCCGCATCGAACCGGAACCGCTGATCGAGAAGATCAGAGAGACCGAGATGTAGGAAGCAATAATGGCTTATACTAGCCATTTTTTAGTACGTGTGACGGGGTTGCTCAAGTGGGAAACGCGTGTTAAAGTACGGGAGAAATCACCCTCATGAACCGCATTTTTGTTTTGGAAACGCTGAACCGGATCGGAGAGGAAGTCCTGCTGAAAGGCTGGGTCCATGTGCGTCGCAATATGGGCAAGATGATCTTCATCGAGCTGCGCGACCGCACGGGCATCATTCAAGTCGTATTCCATCCGGGCAATCCCGAAGCGCTCGCCGCCGCCGCGGACCTCCGTTCGGAATTCTGCGTCGCCATCCGTGGCAAGGTGAACGCGCGTCCGGAGAAACAGGTGCAGGCGAACCAGCCGCTCGGCGCGGTCGAGTTCGAAGCGCTCGAGCTCACAGTCCTGAACGCCGCCAAGACGACGCCGTTCGAATTGAACGCCGACACGCGCCTCGTCGACGAGGAACTGCGCATGAAATACCGCTACCTCGACCTGCGCTCCGAGCGCATGCGCAAGAACACCGAGCTGCGTTTCAAGATCACAAAATTCTTCCGCGACTTCCTGGAACAGAAAGGCTTCTTTGAGATCGAAACGCCGATCCTCACCAAGGGCACGCCGGAAGGTTCTCGCGAATACCTCGTGCCGTCTCGCCTCCACGCCGGCAAGTTCTACGTTTTGCCGCAATCGCCGCAGCAGTTCAAGCAGCTGCTCATGGTCGCCGGCATGGAGCGCTATTTCCAGATCGCCCGGTGTTTCCGCGACGAAGACCAGCGCGGCGATCGCCAGCCGGAATTCACGCAGCTTGATATGGAGATGTCCTTCGTCGAAGAAGAGGACGTCATTTCGCTCGTCGAAGAGATGCTGATCACGCTTGTCGAAGAGGTATCTCCGGAAAAGAAAATCACGCAGAAACCCTTTCCGCGCATTTCATACGCGGAAGCAATGGAAAAGCACGGAAGCGACAAGCCGGACTTGCGCGTCAACAAAGAAGATCCGAACGAACTGGCCTTCTGCTGGGTCGTCGATTTTCCGCTGTTCGAAAAATCCGAATCCGAAGGCCGTCTCGTGTCGGCACACCATCCCTTCACCGCGCCGCGCGACGACCAGAAAGAACTGCTCGCGACTGCTCCGGAGAAGGTCGTCGCCAAAGCGTATGACATCGTCTTGAACGGCTATGAGATTGGCGGCGGATCGATCCGTATTCACGATCGCGCGACCCAGAATAAAATCTTCCAGATTCTCGGCCTGGCCGACGATGAAATCGTCGAGCGCTTCGGTCACATGCTCGAAGCCTTCGAATACGGCGCGCCTCCGCACGGCGGCATCGCTCCGGGCATCGATCGCATCGTCATGCTTCTGGCAGGAGAACCCAACATCCGCGAAGTCATCACCTTCCCCAAAACCGGCGACGCACGCGATCCGATGATGGGCGCTCCGTCGCCTCTCCCCGAACCGCAACTCGCGGAGGCTCACATTTTGGCCGTCGCCCCGAAGACGAAAAAAGGCTAGAATAGCAGGGTAAATCCACAAGCACTTCTATGGCCGTCGCCAAACCCCTCCTCACGTATCTCAACAAAGCGGATATCAAGTACGAGATCGTTTCGCACAAGAAGGTCTACACCGCGTACGATCTCGCGCAGACGCTTGGAGAAAAGTTGGACGGCATCGCCAAAACGTTGCTCGTGCGGGTCGAATTGCCGACCATGAAGAACAAAGGGAAGCACTACATTCTGGTGATTCCGGCTTCGTATCGCGCGAACTTCAACAAGATCAAGAAGCATCTCAAGGCCAAGAAGGTCGAGATGGCGGTTGAGAAGACGTTGAAGAAATTGAAGCTGAACCCCGGCGCGATCACGCCGTTCGGGGGTTACCACAAATTGGAAATCCTTCTCGACAAGGCGCTGCTCAAAACACAGAAAGCACTCGTCTCGGCCGGCGCGCACACGGAAGCGCTGCGCGTGAAAGTGAAAGACTTGCATGCCAAAGAGGGTGCAACGATCGGTCAGTTCGGCGACAAAGCCAAGATCAAGCTGCAGAAGGTCATGAAGAAAGCGAAGAAGCAGGCCAAAAAAATCGTCAAAGCGACGAAGAAAGCCCTCAAGAAGAAGAAAGCCTAGCACCCGTGTACGACATCAAGATCGAGAAATTCGAAGGACCTCTCGATATCCTGCTCAAACTGATCGAGCGGGAGGAGCTTGATATCACCGAAGTCTCGCTCGCGAAAGTCGCCGACCAGTACATCGAACAGCTGCAGAAACTGCCGGAAGTCTCTGCCGAGGAGCTCGCTGATTTCCTCGTGACCGCCGCGAAGCTCCTCTACATCAAATCGAAGATGCTGCTTCCGCTCCTGCATTGGGGCGACCAGGAAGAGGATGGCGATCTCGAGCGGCGTCTGCGCATGTATAAGGAATACGTGGACGCGGCCAAGAAGGTCCAGGCCATGCTCGGCAAGAAACGGCACACCTTCGTCCGCGAGAAGCCGCCGGTCTCCGCGCTCGGTTTCGCTCCGCCCAAGGATTTTACGGGGGAGAAGATGGCGGAACTTTTCCGCGACGTGCTCCGTCGGCTCATCCCGATCGTGAAGCCGCCCGAAGGTGTTATTGAAAAAACAGTCTCGATCCACGAGAAGATCCGCCATATTCAGGACCTGATCTCCAAACACGCCAAGGTCAGCTTTCACCACCTGCTCAAAAATGCCGAGACCCGCAGCGAGATTATCGTCTCCTTCCTGGCGCTTCTCGAGCTCGTCAAACAGCGCCACGTCTCCGTCCGCCAGGAAAACAGCTTCGCCGAAATCCATCTTGAGAAAGTATGAGTGTCAAATCCGAAATCGAAAGCCTGTTGTTTGTCTCGAGTCGCCCGCTTTCCGCGAAGCGGTTGGCCGAAGCCACGGGCCACGACAAGAAGGATGTGCAGGCTGCGCTCGACGAACTCGCGGCCGAGTACGACGCGCGTGAGAATTCCGGCGTGATCATGCTGCGCAGCGGCGATGAAGTGCAGCTGGCCACGAGTCCGGACCACGCCGACACGGTCAAGAATTTCCTGAAAGACGAAACCTTCGGCGAACTCACGCGCCCCGCTCTCGAGACGCTGACGATCGTAGGCTACCGCGGCCCGTTGACCAAAGCCGAGCTCGAGCAGATCCGCGGCGTGAACTGCAGCCTGATTTTGCGCAACCTGATGATCCGCGGCCTGGTCGACACGGAAGGCGGCAAGGCGGACGACCCGTCCGCGCCGGCAACATACCGCGTGACTTTTGATTTCCTCCGGTATCTTGGTATCCGCAAGACGGACGAACTGCCGGATTTCGACGCACTAAGCTCCGACGAGAATCTGCAGAAACTTCTTGACGCGTCGGCTGCAAAAACGCCCGCGCCGGAAACCCCGTCCGCCGAATAGCTATGGCTGCGTTCCTGCTGCATCTTCTGCTCAAGACCGTCTTCGCGGGCATGACTACGCGAACGGATTTGCTGCGTCCGCCGGCCATTATCATGCCGGCCGAAGCGGCTGCGGGGCCGGACCTTCCGGTTTCCACTCCCGTCCCCCCGCGAAAAATCGACGCGGCCAGTCTCGGCGTAAAACTGACGGCACCGACCGCTGCGCTCATCGATACGAGAAGCGGCGAAGTGTTGTTCTCTCAAGGTGACGACCGCGTCGTGCCGATCGCCTCGATCACCAAGCTCATGACGGCGATGGTCCTGCTCGACCTTAATCCCGATTGGAACGCGCAGATCACGATCGAGGCCGGGGACAACGCGCTCGAAGGCATACCGTATCTCAAAACCGGCGACCGTTTGTCGGCACGCGATCTTTTCCAGGTCATGCTCGTCGGTTCGGCCAACAACGCCGCGATGGCGCTTTCGCGCGCTTCGGGTGTGAGCCGCGAAACGGTCGTGGAAAAAATGAATTCCAAAGCCCGCGCGCTCGGACTGGCCCATACTTCTTTCGTCGATCCGACCGGCTACCTGCCGGAAAACCGCTCGGTCGCGCTTGAAGTCGCGCGTTTGGCGGCGGCGGCGCTGGCACGCCCCGAAATCCGCGAGGCCCTGACGCAGAAAGAAATCGTCGTGAAAACCGCCGCGGGCTTTGATCGACGTGTGCCTGCGACCGACGTATTGCTGCAGAGCTTCTTGAACCAAGGCGAGTTCCAGATCGTCGGCGGCAAGACCGGCTATACGGAAGAAGCGGGCTACACGCTCGTGCTGCGCGCCAAAAAAGGCGAAGCCGACGTGATCGGCGTGGTGCTCGGCAGCGCAACGTCCGATGATCGTTTTCAAGACGGAAAATCGCTGCTTTTTTGGGGATTCAAAACATTTGAATGGTGACGTGGTAGAATAGGGGGAGTATGCGCATTGCCATCGACTGCCGACCTATCGTCAGTCCGGAAAAAGGTGAGATGACCGGCATCGGCCAGTACACGCACTCGCTCGTGCGCCATTTGTTGCGCATGGACGAGGAGAACCGCTACATTTTCTTTTTTGATGAGCGCGCAACCAAAGGCACGATCGCTGAAATCCTTGGCGGTCATCGGAATGTCGACGCGAAGATCCTGCCGTTCTCGCGTTTCAAAAAATACTTCCCGTACGCGTATTCGCATCGTTTTGTCGCGTCCAAGATCGCGAAATGCGGCGCCGACGTCTACCATGGCACGACCGGCAGCCTGCCGATGGGCTATCGCGGCAGGAGCGTCGTAACGGTCCATGATCTCGCCATTTATCTTCATCCGGAATGGTTCCCGGGCGGGCAGTTTTTTTCCCGCCGTTTCGTCGTACCGGCCTCCGTCCGGCGCGCCGCCAAAGTCATCGCGGTGTCCCAAGTGACCAAGAACGACCTGCAGAAAGTATTCGCCACGCCCTCGGAAAAAATTGCCGTCGTACACGAAGGCATCGAGCCGCCGCCGCCGGATTCTTGGGAAGCGGCTACGGCGCGCAAAAAACCGTACCTGCTGTACCTCGGGACGATCGAACCTCGCAAGAACGTCATCGGACTCGTGCATGCGTATGCGGCGCTGGCGAAGCGTCACCCGAACATTATCGGCGACACCGAACTGGTGCTCGCAGGCGCACGCGGCTGGAAATCCGAACACGTCTTCAAGGCGATCGATCATGCCAATCGGAATTTCGACACGTCCGGCCCCCGCATCGAGGTGCTGGGTTACGTGCCGGAAAACGAGAAGCCCGCGCTGATTGCGCATGCGACCGCTTTTGTCTTTCCCAGCTTCTACGAAGGCTTCGGCCTCCCGGTGCTCGAAGCGATGAATCTTGGTGTCCCAGTCATCACCTCGAACGTGTCGGCGCTGCCGGAAATCGCCGGTCGTGGCGCGGCCCTTCTCATCGATCCATCTAGCGCGGCGGAACTCACGCTCGCCTTGAAACATCTGCTCGAAGATCCGGCCAAGCGTATCGAGCTCGGCCGACGCGGCATGGAACGCTCGACCGATTTCCGTTGGGACAAGACGGCAGGGGAGACGCTCGAAGTCTACGAGGAAGCTTTCCGGGCCAAACGCTGAACAAAAAGACCCTCACCTTTCGGTGGGGGTCTTTTGGTTGCGGGAGCGGGACTCGAACCCGCGACCTCGAGGTTATGGGCCTCGCGAGCTGCCAACTGCTCTATCCCGCGTCGTGGTGCGACTATACGATATCGAGGCTTCGTCGTCAAGATCGCCCGTTCATAAGAAAAGCGCCCATCATCTGATGGGCGCTACGAGCGCTTCAGGCAGCCACGCCGAGCTTTCGCCCGATGCGCTTCTTGAGCTTGCTCAAGGCGCTGCTTTGGAGTTGTCGGATGCGTTCGCGCGAGAGGTTATAGATCGTTCCGATTTCTTGGAATGTCTGCTCCTCGTCCCGGCCATCGAAGCCGAAACGCCGCGTGATGATATCCCGTTCGATCGGGGAAAGCGGCGCCATGAGCAGCTCTCGCCGCATGAGCGCGATTCTTCGTTCACCGACCATCGCGTCCCAGGGGTGCGTCGTATCGGCCGGGATCGGTTCTCCCAGCTCTTGACTGTCATTTTCGTGTCCGACCGGCGCATGAATCGAGACGGGGATCCTCACCTGCTCTTGGAGCTTGTACAACTTGCGCGTGAGTTCATCGGTCAGCGTGTCCAAACTCTTCTTGTTCGGCTTGCGATCGTTTTCCTTCGCAAGCCTTGCGAGTTCGGCGCCGACTTCTTCCGTCGAGGGTTCATATCCGAGCTTGGCGATGAGGCCTAGACGAGTTTTGTTGGCCAGCTGCATGAATTCGTGCAGATGCACCGGGATACGCATCTCGCGACCCTTGTCGGAGATGGCACGGCCAATGCAGTGACGTATCCACCAAGAGGCGAACGTCGAGAAGCGCAGGCCGCGCGTGGGATCAAAGCGTAGGACCGACGTGATCAGGCCGATGTTACCCTCCTGATTCAGCTCATTCAAGGACATGCCGCCTTCCGGCCGCCAGTAGCGTCGAGCGAGCGTCGGGACGAGGCGCAAGTTGGCTTCGATAAACAGATCGGCCAGCCGTCCGCCAGCGGGAGGTCCGTACCTTTTCAAGAGATCCAACCCCTCCTCGCTCGCGAGCAGTTCTTTGATATGCGCGCGCAGCGCTTTGCCGCGGAGGCGTTCGGAGTTGAGCTCGCGCATGCGTGCGTTTGCGACGCTTCGGAACGCTTCGATCTCTTCCTCGGTCGCTTCGCTTCGGATGTCTCCGTCCAGGAAGCGCAAGTCGGAGGTCAGGAGCGCTTGAAGGTGTCGGGCGGCCGAGACAAGAGCGTGTTGGATCAAGCGGCCGAATGCCAGCTCGCTCTTGCGATCCAACAACTCTTCGCCGCTCGCGATTTCCCGAAAATAGATGCTAAGGGCATCTCTGCCGCGCCGCGGCGCGTTGGGTTTCGGTTCGGTCTTTTTGGGAGGATTCCGTGCGTGACCCCGCTTTGCGCGGGCGACACGTCCGTTCGGGCGGGTCTCGGGCGTGAGGCGGATCATCTGAACGTCTCCTTGTGCGTGGTTTCGAGGTAAAAGGTGCGTCCTTTTTCTAACAGAAAACAGGTCATACGTCAAGCTTGCCAGGCCCGGCTCTTTTTGCTAGCATGCACCACGACTGCTTCGTGTCCGATCAACCAGACGAAGCCGCGGCGGGGTAGCTCAGTTGGTTAGAGCGTGGGACTCATAAGCCCAAGGTCGAGGGTTCGACCCCCTCTCCCGCTACCAGAAAAAGCCTCATCTCCGATGGGGCCTTTTCTTTTGCAAAAGAAAAACCCCGACAGAGCGTCGGGGATCGATCAGTAGCACACGGACGAGATGACCAGATTGAGATTCGCGAGCATGACGGCGGGATCGTTTGAGAGCGGCATGGCTGTGGGCGGCACGCTCGTGTTCGAGGTGCACAGATCCCATTCATCGAAGTGGGCCGGATTGGTAATGACGGCCAAAACCGTGTCATTCGGCACGGCGCCGCACATTGTCGATTCGTCGACGCCGGGAACCGTATTGATCCCCATCGTGTCAGCTGTCGACTCATCGCCGATCGAGATGACGATGCGCGTTGCCCCCTGGGCGAAATTGAGTTCGGTATTGAATGCTCCGTTCAGGACCATTTGCGCTGCGTAGTGCATCGGTTCCCGGCCGGAGCCGTTAGCGCTGATACCTGATATGACGCCGTTGAACGTTATGTAATCGGTCAGGCCGAGGGTGACGCTCACGCCATCAGGATCGTTTTGATCCGTCGGATCGACGAGCGCGAACCGGATATTCGGATTCATGCCGATGTTCGCCGCCCAGCTTTGCACGGCGGAAACGACGGCAGAGATCGTGCCATACATCGAACCTGAACGATCGATGATGAATACAATATCCACCCTCTTTGGATCTTGCGGACCGCAGGCAGGAAGACCGTTCGCGTCAAGATGGTCGTCGACGCAGGTATTGCAGTCGTTGTCCAAACCGTCGCAGTTCAGGATTCCGAGCTCGGAAACGGGAAATTGTTCGCCAGCGCAAGGGGAATAGGTACCGGTTCCCAATACGCAGGTTTCCACGCCTTCCGTGCAGATGCCGACGCCGGCCGTACCGGGCGGGCCGTGATAGCACGTCTTCGTGATCGGTTGCCAGTTCTCGTCCAGATCGATCAGGCCGTCGCAGTTGTCATCTTTCAGGTTGCACTCCTCCGGATGATTGCAGTCTGGACGCGTACAGTACCCGTTGACGCAGACGCGGCCCGGCTCTTCGCACGCGTTCCCGTCGATGTCGTCGCATGAGGCGCCGTTGGGATCCGCCGTCAAGCAGAAGCCTGTTCCCGCGTGGCATTCGGTTCCCGACGGACAAGGCACCTTTGAAGAGTGTGTGCCGTTGCTGCACACGCATTGGCCTTCGACGCACGCGTTCGCGCCGTCGCCGCACGGGTTGTCGCAACGACCGCAGTTCTGCCTGTCGTTCGCGAGATCTCTGCAGGTGCCCTGGCAAAGTCCGGCATTCGGCCCGAACTCACCGAGGCAATCCTCCATCGTGCTTGCAGGACGAGGTTCCGGACCACAGCTGCTGATAATGAAGCTAAGGAGCCCTGTAAGAAGAAACGTGAGAACGTTCTTGCGCATGGGAGCCCCCGGCGACCTTGAAAATTGCCCTGAAATAAGAGCAAAGAAAGGCCTGGACACATCTAATGGGAAAACCCGGACGTTGTCAAAAGCCGGAAGGGGTGGTACCGTGCACGGGTATGTTTGTGACCACGCATGCCGCTCTCGGAGCCTTGATCGGCGCCGCAGTACCTAATCCGTACCTGGCGTTCGGCCTCGGTTTTCTTTCCCATTTCCTCGTCGACCGCATCCCGCACGGCGACGAGCACATGCTCGACGGCTACAAGTCCGGAGAAAAGATCCGCCGCGCGATCGCCTACGTGACGATCGACGCGATCATCGCCGTCATCGCTACGGTGACGATCCTTTCGAACGCGCCCGCGCACATGCACAGCGCGATGAAATGGGGATTGATCGGCAGTGTCCTGCCCGACCTCCTGGTCGGCGTCTACGAGCTGACGAAGATCCAGCCGTTCTTCCGTCGCTTCACCGCCTATCATCACAAGAACCACCACGAGTGGATCGGCAAGTTCCGCGCCGGCAAGGACATTCCGTTCAAGTGGGGCGTGGCCTACCAGGTGGTCGCCGCCATCATCCTCGTGAAGATCGCCGTCATCGGCTAAATGCAAAAAAAAGAAAAAATCCCTCGTCGCGATGCGGCGGGGGATTTTGATTTTATTCGGCCAGGCGAAGGAGCGTGCGATCGTGCGCTTCTCTCCACAGGTATTGGCGCGCGTTCCACAGCATGCGTCCGGCTTCGTCGAGGTTGACGACGAAGCGCGTGCCGACCGGGCAGTCGTCTGGTTCGTTGAACGTGCGTCCGTACTGCACGCCGACGCGTACCAGGACGTCGTTGTCGAGGACGGCCATGAATTGGACAGAGGTCGAACCGTGCACGAAGCAGCGGTCGCCTGCGCGCAAAGCCGTGGATGGATCTTCCCGTAACGGCGGATCAGCGACAATGACCGTATCAGCTGCTGGCCATCGGTACGACACGCGGTCGTGGTCAGTCCAGCGTTCCGACGGTCGGATCATGCCGAGTTCGCCGCTCCACACCGCTTCGTTCAAGACGCTCTGCCGGATCTTGCGCATCTCTGCGGTGTGATCCGACGGCAAGACCGTTATGAGAATGATGGTGAAGCACACGATGGCGATGAAGGCTCCAGCAATGATGCAACCGATCTTGAAGGTTGCCGCGGTGTCGGGCGTCACAACAGCTCTCGTAAGCACGGGCTTTTTCTGGGACACGGGAACTCCTTGGTGTGGGAAGAACTGCATTCAGTGAACGCGGAAAAAGTCGGAGTGTCAAGAAAACCGCGCGTGCATATTGTGTGACAGACGTGTCTTGAAAAACATCGGTCATCGTGCTAGCCTAAATATATATGCGTCTTCTGCCGAAGATTCTGCTGGTTGCCCTGCTTTTCATGGCCACGACGTTCGCCGGCATGGCTTTCTTCGGCATGGGAATGGGCGCGGTGCACATGGACCACGGCGTTGCCGCAACCAACTGCTTGAATCACTGCATCGATGAGGTGGCGCCGTCTACGACTCTTCCGGCAGCGCTCGCCGTGCCGTTTTTGTTCCTCCTGGCCTTCTGCCTGCTGGCAACGGTTGCTCCGATGCTCGATCGCACGGTTGCGCCTGTCCGACGTTGGGCCGAAGGCATCGGGAAGTACCTGCGCCATCAACGTCTGTCCGTGATCGTCCTTAGGAACTGAAAACCGAGCGACTGCCGCACTGCGGCTTCGTTCGGTTTTTCATTTCTTGATTCGCACTATGGACAACACATCCACGTACAAGATCAAGGGCATGCATTGCGCTTCGTGCGCGGGCATCATCGAGAAGACCTTCAAGAAGACGGATGGCGTGCGCTCGGCCGAAGTGAACTACGGCACCGAGACTGCCAAACTTTCGTTCGACGCGTCGAAAACCAGTCCCGAACAGCTCTCGAAGAAGATCGAGCCGCTCGGCTACACGCTTATCGCTGCCGGCGAGGATCACTCCATGCACGCTGGCATGGGGCAATCGAAGCACGAGAAGATGATGGAGGTGGCGGCCATGAGGACGAGCGTTCTCTCGGTCATGCCGCTCGCCGCCTTCAGCGCGTTCGTCATGGGCTGGGACATCCTGGCAACGTTCGCTCTGATTCCCGCCGTGCCGTACGTCTGGAAAGAATTCTTCCACCACCTCCTGCCCATCATGGCGACGTATGCGCTCTTCGTCGTCGGCAAGCCGTACCTCGTCGGTGTTTATCGCTTCATGCGGTACGGCAAAGCGAACATGGACACGTTAATCGGCATCGGCACGAGCGCAGCGTTTCTCTACAGCTTCATCGTAAGTGCGTTTGAGGAGACGCTCGCGCCGTATCTCAACGTTGAATTCACGTACTACGACGTCACGATTGTCGTCGTCGCTTTCATCGCGCTCGGTAAATATCTGGAAGCGCGCTCTAAGCTCCGTACGGGCGACGCGATCGAGAAGCTGCTCACGCTCCAGGCAAAAACGGCCCTGGTGATCCGTGACGGCCAAGAGCGAGAAGTTCCCGTCAACGAGGTGGTGCATGGTGACGTGCTTATCGTGAAGCCGGCCGGCCGGATCCCGGTCGACGGCACCGTGCTCGAAGGCGAATCGTATGTCGATGAGGCCGTCGTGACCGGAGAACCCATGCCGGTCAGGAAGTCTGCAGGCGACGCGGTCGTTTCCGGCACCATGAATACGACCGGCGCTTTCACGTTCAAGGCGACGAACGTCGGCGCGGAGACGATGCTCGCGCGTATCATCAAGATGGTCGAAGAGGCGCAGGGAAGCCGTGCTCCGATCCAGGCCCTGGCGGACAAGGTCTCCGGAATCTTCGTGCCGACCGTGCTCGTGATCGCGTTCCTCACCCTCGGCGCCTGGCTGATCTTCGGCACGCAAAGCCTTGGGTTCTCGCAGGCGCTTTCAAACGGACTCGTTTCCTTCGTCGGCATTCTCGTCATTGCC
>CAYFZV010000020.1:9763-12041 GCA_964347735.1 uncultured Gammaproteobacteria bacterium | reverse complement strand
ACGCCTCGCGCTTCGCCAAGATCATCGACGAGCTCTCCCACAAGACGCAATTCCTGGTGATCACGCACAACCGCTACACGATGCAGAAGTCACAGGTCCTCTACGGCGTGACCATGAACGAAGACTCGACATCGAGCATCCTCTCTCTCCAGCTCGAAGACGCAGAGCGGATCAAGGGACAGAAAACTGTCACGGTATAAAAAAAGACGACCCGAGAGGGTCGTTTTTCGATTCATGGCGCATCGCGGAAGATGCCGCCTCTAATGAGAGGCCTATCATCTTTTTCCGTCGGTTTTTCTTCCGACTCGAGCGGCGTGGCGCGGAAAGGATCTGTGTCGACGCGCGGATGCAGCTCGGCGTGCAAGTGCCGCATCTGGTTCGCGAGGCGCTCGGCTTGCGGCTGAATCTTCGCGTATTCCTCGGAGAGCATCCGGTAGCGGATCTCTTTCGAGACCTTGCCGCTCTCGGCCGATAGAATCTCCACCGCGCGAAGCAGGTTTGGCGTGGAGCGGAACGGTTCAGGCCGCTCCAACGACTTCGGCCATTCCATTCCGAGCTTGACGTGATGCTCGCACCGCGCGCCGCAGGTGCCGCAGTATGCACCGATCCGAGAGCGCTGGACGAGTCCCAGGTCCCTCGCGCCGTCGGGTACGGGCTTACGAATGATCTGGTCGATGGCGACCCGAGTGCACTCGCAGTACTCGCAGCGACTTCCTACATCGAAATCGACGAGGAAGTAGCCGAGAAGGCTTGAACAGACCCCATACTTCGGATCGACGCCGTGTTCGACACCATCCTTTTCGACATACATCCAGCTACTCATCGAAACCTTGCGCCTGACAGGCAGCATGCCGGCCAGATCATAGAGCGTCGGCGGGGGCGGTGGAGGTGACGGAGGGGGTGGAAGCAAGCGCGTCGACAACGTTGGTCCGGGCGGCAACTGCCTCCTTCTCCTTGTCGCGAAGCGCATGGCGGCGAAGACGCCGAGGAACATGCCTGCGAAGCCGGTGAGAATGCGGAGCAGCGTCATCATGATTTCTCCTTCTTGTCGTTGCTGCGTCGTCGGTCGCGCAGCGCGAGCATGACGAGCAGAGCGATCAGGAATGCGACGGCGATGATCACGCCGAGCGCGACCTCTTCGAGATCGATCACGACGTCTTTCGCTTTTCGAGCGAAACTCTTCCGTCACGGCGCCACGCTTCGTCGCGCCAGCGTTTTTCGGAGAGCTTCATCGAACGATCCATCTCGGCACGCGCTTCGGCGATCGCCGGATGTTCGGGAATGCCGAGCGTGTAGGCCGGCGGCTTCATCCATCGAGCCAGGGAGTCTTCCATATGCTTGCGTGCTTTCACGCGGCGTACGTATGCGACAAGTGCGACTCCCCCAACGACAACGACGAAAATGGTGCTGGAAATGAAAAGGAACATGGACCCGATATACCCTATCTTGACGCTTTTGTCAATCTCCCTTATAGTACCCCCGTTCGCGCTGCAGAACCGTGGGAAGCTCTCACCCCGCGTTTCTCAAACGCTTTATCTCCAAACGCAATGTTGTCCATCCGCCTCTCCCGCGTCGGCAAGAAGAAGATGCCGTCCTACCGCCTGATCGTCACCGAAAAGACCCGCGACCCGTGGGGCAAGGTGCTCGAACAGCTCGGCACGTACGACCCGCTCTCCAAGCCTCGCAAAATCGCGTTCGACCTCGAGCGCGTGAAGTACTGGATGTCGAAGGGCGCCCAGCCGTCCGCGACCGTCCATAACATGCTCATCGATCTCAAAGCGATCGAGTCCGAAAAAGTGAAGGCGCACCCGACCCACAAGGCGGTCGCCGAAGAAAAGTAAGAAACGAACCCCGGCACGTGCCGGGGTTTTGTATTCTGACGTTTTTCTTTTGACGCAGGTATCCCGAAGGGTTAGGTTGGAGGGACGTTCTTTCCAAGGAGGAAGCGTGACGCCCACATTCGCGCCGATGAAGTTGTTTCAGGTGCATGCCTTACCCCGCGGCGGCAGGAAACAAATGCTGCAATACGCGCAGAGCGTCGCGGCCGAGCGGAAAGATCTCATGTATCTCGTCGGCGCCTCGATGGCGCTGGTCGTAATGGCCTTTCTTCCTTTCGTCCCCACTTTCGTGGGCGTTCTCTTCGGCGGAGTCAGCGTCGCGACCGGAGTCGTGGCTGGAAAAAAGATCCTGTCGCTTTCCCGCCGGCAGGTCTACCAAGAACTGCCCGAGGGTGCGACGCTGGAGAAGCTGCTGGCGTGCCTGACGATTCAGGGGTCCG
>CAYFZV010000020.1:0-9753 GCA_964347735.1 uncultured Gammaproteobacteria bacterium | reverse complement strand
GCTCGAAGACGCGCTCACCAAAGAAACGCGCGAATGGAACGATGACGCCCGCGAGTGGAATCTTCGGGCTAAAGATTGGAATGCGAGCGTCGCGCATTGGAAGCGTGTGCGTGTGGAGCCGAGCGAAGACGACTTCGAATGGACGCCGGAAGCGCTCGAGGACCGACGAGAGTCGCTCTCCAACCAGGAACACATTCTCGGGTTCGAACACAACGAACTCGTCTGCCGCCGCCAAGCGATCCAAGCGAAGCTTACCGACCTCGAATCCAAAATCCGGCACCCCGTCAGCGACGACTGACGGGTTTTTCTTTTATTGACATGAAAGTCCTTTCAGCCTACTCTGCCAAAGCCATTCCAAGGAGGTACCGATGGAGAAAGGTCTTTCCAAACTTCCGCGCCTCGAACTCGTACCGATGAACGACGTGTCGATACAACGGCGCCGCGCGCTTTCGATGCTGCGTAACTGGAGATCGACGGAAGCGAATTCTTGCGGAGTGTATCTTGGTTTGCTCGTGCTCTTCGGAGTGTTCGCCGGCGTTGCCGCATTCTTTGCCGTTTTTGCGGTCTTTGCCGGAGAGTTGATGATGAGCCTGGTGCTCAGCATCATCACCCTGGGTACCGGAAGATTGGCGACGCTTTGCAGCAACGATCTTGCCGGAAGCATCCGGAGATTTCTTGACTGCACCCCGACACCCAAGCTTCTGGCCGAGGCGGCTGAAGAAGCGGCGCTCGAGAATGCGACCGCACGGTTGAACATCCGGATCAGCAAGTGGAACTTGATGATCGAAAAGGCCGAGGAAAATCCCAACATCGACCCTCGCTTTTTCCGATTTTTGTGTAAAGAATGGGAAGTTCTCAAGGAGAAACGCTCAAAAGCCCTGCTCTCCCTGTCTTCGTTCGCTCAAGACCCTTGAACGGGTCTTTTTCTTTTGGTACGCTGAAATCGGAGACTGCGGGAGGTCGGGCGGTCGCCAACTGAACCTGTTAATCACCGCGCACTGAAGGTATGGCAAGAGAAATGGATCAGGAGTTCGTGGAATACGTCGTCAAAGGCATCGTCGGTCATCCCGAAGACGTCGAGACGGAACGCACGATCGACGAGCGGGGCGTGCTCATCACGCTCAAGGTCAATCCGGCGGACATGGGCTACGTCATCGGCCGCCAGGGCCAGACGGCGCGCTCGATTCGCACGCTGCTCAAGATCGTCGGCGCGAAGAACAACGCGCGCGTCAATCTGAAGATCTACGAGCCCGAAGGCTCCCGCCGCGCGCATCTCGCCGGCACGAGCCAGGCGCCGACTGTCGCACGCGAGGACATCGACACCTCGGCCGTCGACCTCCAACTGTAAGAACGAAACCGCTCCGCTTGTCGGAGCGGTTTTGATTCTGTAGGCTGATCGCCGGAGGTTCCCATGCGTTCTTTCTTTCTGTCGCTCGTTTTCTGTGCCCTGTTTCTATCCGCTTGCAAGAAGAAAAAACCCGCAGAGACTCCGGCAGACTCCTGCTCCTGTACGTATCTGGAAAAGGAGAAGGCCGTACGCGAACAACGCGCGGATGCGATCCAGAAGATGCTCGATACCTGCGTGCAAAATACGGTGAAAGGACCCGTGCAGGCAGAAGCGCCTACGGAAGATCCATCGGCAACGAAGATTCGTTCGGGGGCGATGTACATGCTGGAACGCGGCGATACGGTCGAAGTGATGAACCCGGACCACATCCAGAACCCTGCGTGGCATTTTCCACACGGTTCTCTATGCCGCGTCGATCCCAAAGCCAAGGTGCAGATCATCGGCTCATATGTCGACAAAGAAATGGGTGCGGTGTATCTGGTCAGATATTTTCCGGAGCCAGTGCCGCAACCAAGAACAGCGTGTCCGATCCAAGAAGAACCCGCACCGCGTGAATGTCCGGAGCAAACGAACTTTTTCATCGATGACCTATCGATGATGGCCGAAGTGAAGCCCGACCTCCGAGGCGACATCGCCAAGAAGCTTCTCAACAGCGAAAAACCCTAGCGTTTCCGCTGTTTTTTTGTTGCGTGTGCCCGGAAAGCCTCTACCCCGTTGACACACGTGAGCGGCTTTTGTTAGGACCCCCGCGCTGGCATGTCGCCAGAGTTCTTTCAAGGAGTGTCTCGTGAGGAAATCGCATCGTTCCATTGTTCTTTTCCTGATCGCCATCACCTGCTTCGTCGGAGGCTGCGGAGACGAGACGGAAGCGTTGCCACAGGAGAAGGGTGAAATCGATCTCGCGCCGGATCAGGATTCGCCGAGCACGCGGGAAGTCGCGTTTACTCCTTCTCTTGCCGGCGGCGCGCGTTTCGATCGGGCCAAAGCGCGCGAGTATATCGAACGCTACGCGCTCGATCCCAATCCGAACCTTGCCTACTGCGGACAGTGGGTGCATGAAGGCACCCGCGTTGCCAAAGAGGCGGCCGATTGTACGAACTTCGCATCGCAAGTGCTGTGGTACGCCGGGCTTCCCTTGCAGTACGGGTCTGCCGAAGAAGGTTGGTGGTACAAGAGAGGCTGCACGGACGAGGGCAGCAGCAAAAGCTGGCGGCAGGTCAACCGCTTGCTGCAGTATCTCGTCGTTGAAACGAATCTTGGCGAGCTGAAGAAGCGGGCGCGGGACCTGAAGGTCGGCGACCTCATCCTCTACCGGCTGCGGCGCGAAAGCGACGGATATCGTTGCGACGGCAATCTGCTGAATCACAGCTCCGTCGTTTCGGGATTCGACGATCAGGGTGAACCGCTCGTTGCATATCATTCGAACGAAGCGCTGGGTGTGCCGTGGAACGCCAAGAACGGTTCGAAAAGATCTCTGGGTGAGTCCTGCCTGACCGCATTCGTGCACATCAAGGACTGACCGCGTGGGACGCACTGCGTCCTTTACGCGGTCAGTCCCCCTTTTTCTTCTTTGACAGCCCACGATAAAAATTGTTAAAGCTATCCTGTTATGAAACATCTCCGCTTGATCGTCGTTGCCGCCATTCTCCTCCTTATTGCCGCAGGCGTTTTTGCCTACGTCTCATACAGAAGCCTGCCGGACGCCGGCGTTTCGACCGATCTCCGCCACGGCCAGCCGTGCGACCAATCGTCGAAAGACCCTTGCCCCGCGCCTTAACCCCTCATTCTTGACGCGTCGGGAACACCGCGTTAAGGTGACGTCTTATTCCGCAACGATCGGAAATGGCCCTTACGGAACGACAACAGGCGCTCGAACAGCTTCGGAAAACCGAACGCCCCTTGATCGTGTTTCGCAAAGATTGGAACCCGGACGCCGCCGCTTCGGCCGTGGCGCTCGCCGCCGCGCTCGAAAGCGCTGGAAAAAAATGCGAGATCGTTTGCGACGGTTTCGAAGCCCCCGAACATCTGGCCTTCCTGCCGCAGCTCAAACGCGTGCGGTCGGAGATGTCCGCCCTGCGCACCTTCGTGATTTCCGTCGACGCGCAGAAAAGCCGCATCGGCGAACTGTCGTATGAAACGAAGGACGGATTTTTGCACATCTATCTCACGCCCAAAAACGGCACGCTCGAAGCTTCGCACGTGCGCACCAGCGCGACGGAATACCGCCACGATCTGATCATCACGATCGACACGCCGGACCTCGCCTCGCTCGGCATGGTGCGCGACGTCGCCGCCGATTTTTTCTTCCGCACGCCGATCTTGAACATCGACCACTCGATCGCCAACGAGCGCTATGGCCAGATGAACAGCGTCGAAGCGACTGCCGCCTCGACGAGCGAAGTCGTTTACCGCCTGCTGCGCGATCTCGAACGTCCTATCGACGCCGAGCTCGCCACTGCGCTCCTGACAGGCATCGTCTCTAAGACGCGCAGCTTCAAGTCCGGCGGTATCACGCCGCAGACGCTCGCGGCCGCCTCCGATCTGGTTGCAGCCGGCGCCAAGCGCGACGTGATCGTTTCGAGTCTCTACCGCACCAAGACGATTCCCGTCCTGCGCCTGTGGGGTCGCGCGCTTGCGCGCCTCAAGTTCGATGCTTCGCTCAAGCTCGTCTCCTCCCTGCTGACCCGCCAGGACTTCGCCTTGGCCGGCGCGGGCGAAGCAGCCTTGCCGGACGTCATCGACGAGCTGATTCTTTCGTCTCCCGACGCCGAAACGATTGTCCTGCTGCATGAGCGCGAAGACGGCCAGATCTGCTGCCTGATCCGCAGCGAAGTACGGCGCGACGCCGACACGCTGGCCGCGCGCTGGGAAGGCGAGGGCGGACACACGCAGGCGCGCTGCTTCCTCAAAGGAAAAACACCGGCCGAAGCGGAGCACGAGGTGCTCGCGCATGTCAGAAGCGAAATGCAAAAAATGCGGGCGCTCTAGGCTCGCATTTTTCATTCCGCCGTTTCGATCGAGCGCACGATCCGCAGCTCGTGACTTTTCGTGAACTCTCCGTCTGGGTTGGTACCAACCGCATAGACCGTGCCCGCTTCGAAGCCTTTGGGGATCGGGATCGTCCAGGTCTGGATGCCGCCTGCTTCTGATTGCCGCTCCGCTTGTCCGAATTCCGAAACCTGCGCGTCCGGCTTCGGCGGGTACGGCGTCATCATGATTTTCACGCTGGAGAGCCCGCGTCCTTTCACCAGGAACACCGAACTCTGATAGTAGTTGTGCGTGTTATAAACCCACTTCGAGGGCGTGACGTTGATGAGATCGATCTGCACGGCCGACGACCAGTCCATCGGATCCGCCTTGCTGATCTGGCCGGACGCGACCGTCACCAAGATCGGCGAGTGGTCTTTGCATGAAGCGAGCGCGCCGCATTTCACATATTCCGACCAATAGGCGCGCTTTCCGCTTTCATCGCCGAGACGCATCGCGTAGACCCAATAGTCTCCGGGTTTGGCGGCGATGACGTACTCCGTGGAGCCGTCGGTCGTCTGTTGGCAGAATTCCTTTTCTTCATTTTTCAAATTGACGGCGCAGACGCGCTGCGCCAAGACCGCTTTACCATTCGGCGAGGCTAGCGTGCCGGTCACCGTGCCGGTGCCGACGAGTCCCGCGGCGCAGACGATCTTCGTGCAGCTCCAACCGGTCGAGCCGCAGGTGCAGACGTTGCAACCGTCATCCGCCTGGCGCTGCTCATTCGCGTGATACGTGCGACCCTGGTAATCGCAGCTCAACACGCCATCTTCATACGTCACGCCGCGCAAGCTCAAAATCGTCTCCTTCACGGGGCGATAGCACAAGAACACGAGCAGTGCGAAGACGATGATAAGAATGTATTTGCGCATGCGTGCGTTCTTCCGATCATTCTATCTTACTCCCCCGCCGCGCGGGAAACCGCGGCGGCCACGGCCACCGTCGCTCCTTTGTCGAGTGCGTCCGGAATGATGCGTTCGGTCGTCGGAACCGCAACCAGCGAAGAGAGGGCCTCGGCGGCGGCGATCTTCATGCGTTCGGTTATTTTCACCGCGCCCGCATCGAAGACGCCGCGGAACACGCCCGGAAACGCGAGGAGGTTGTTGATCTGGTTGGGAAAATCGGAGCGTCCTGTCGCAACGACGGCCGCGCCGCCGGCCTTGGCTTCATCCGGCATGATTTCCGGCGTCGGATTCGCCATGGCGAAAACGATTGCGTGCGGAGCCATGGAGGCGACCATCTCACGCGTAACGAGCCCACCCTTCGACAAGCCGATCATCGCATCCGCACCTTTCATCGCGTCCGCGAGCGTTCCGGACACTCCCCCTGGATTCGACCAGTCCAGCAGCGCCCGTTTTGAATCATCCAAATCGGCCCGCTCCTTGCCGATGACGCCCTTGGAGTCGCACAAAACGATGTCTTTGACACCGTAGGCCCGGAGCAATTTCGCGACAGCCACGCCGGCCGCACCCGCGCCGGAAAAAGCGACCTTGGCCGAGGCGAGTTCGCGCCCTGTCGCCTTGCATGCGTTGATCAGTCCGGCGAGCACGACGATCGCGGTACCATGCTGATCGTCGTGGAAGACGGGAATATCCAATTCTTCCGTCAGACGGCGTTCGATTTCAAAACAGCGCGGCGCGGAGATGTCCTCCAAATTGATGCCGCCGAATCCCGGCGCGATGCGCTTGATCGTTTGGACGATCTCTTCGACGTCCTTCGTGGCCAGCGCGATCGGAAACGCGTTCAGGCCGGCGAATTCCTTGAACAGGACGGCCTTGCCTTCCATGACGGGCAGCGCGGCCAGGGGGCCGATATCGCCCAGGCCGAGCACTGCGCTGCCGTCCGTCACAACGGCGACCGTGCGGCCCTTGATGGTGAGTTTTTTGGCGAGAGAGGGGTCTTTGGCGATGGCCAGACACGGGGCGGCGACGCCGGGCGTGTAGATCGTCGAAAGCGTTTCGCGGTCGGAAACAGGGACGACGCTCACGACATCCAATTTTCCCTGATATTTTTCGTGCAGTGCGAGTGAAGCGGCGTCGTAATTGTTCATAGAGGGGAAAAGACGAGTGTAGCCGCGCGCTCCTATTTTGCCAATCGTACGATCGCCGCAAATTCTTTGTCGGTCACGGGCTGTACGGAAAGCCTGGAGCCGCGCTCCAAGAGCACCATGTCTTTCAGCGCTTTGACGCCGCGTAGCTCGTCGAGCGTGAGCATCCGCGGAAATTTTTCCGCGAATCCGACATCGACGCAGTACCAGATCGGTTTCGCTTTCGTTGCTTTCGGATCGAAGTACGGGCTTTTCTTGTCGAATTGCGTTTCGTCCGGATGCGCGGCGGCGACGATCTTGCCGATGCCGACGACGCCAGCCGGGTTCACGCTTGAATGGTGGAAGAGCATGAGATCGCCGACGCGCATTTCCTTCATGTAATTCCGGGCCAGATAATTGCGCACGCCGCTCCAGGCGTCCCGCTTGAGGTGCTTGAGATCGTCGATCGAGAACGCCTCCGGTTCGGATTTCATCAGCCAATGGCGCATATGAAACCAGTATGGTAGATTCATCCGACCGTGCAAAGGGGGTACGCATGAAGTCCGCATTGTTCATTTCCGCATACGCTTGCATCTGCATCGCTTCCGTCACGACCGAGGCGCGAGCCGAGGAAGACACGCGCGACGGCAAGACAACGCTCGCTTCGCAAAACGATTTCGGGTTTGACCTCGACTTCGCCGCGCATTGGGCCCAGCGCTTCCATGGACGCGCGTTCCTGATCGGTGCGCACGACGAGCCGAGCACGTACCAGCTCGATTACGGCCTCTCCTGGAAGCCTCGCGCGCATTTCTCGATCGATCTGACCGCAGGTTACGCCTACACCACCGACCGCGATGCACGGCACGCGTTGGTGATCGGCCTCTGGAAACACATGGGCTTCCTCAAGGACACGCTTAGCGTGGACATGGAAGGATTGCACTGGTACGACGGCCGGTATCGGTACGAAGGCTTCTATGCCGTCAATTGGTACGTCATTGGCGCACATGTGATGAATCGCAACTCCGACGCCGCCGCCGGTTTTCAAATCGGTTCCGGTCCCGGCCTCCTTCCGTTCCGCTTCGACGTCCGTATCTCCTTCGGACTTACCGACGGCATGCCGGACCGCATCGGATGCTTCGTCATGAACTTCGACCTCCGCTGAACGGAGGTTTTTTGTTTGCAACGAAAAAAGAGCCGGGAAGGCTCTTAGGTGTTCCACGCTGCGAATGCCGGCAGACGATCTGCAATATACTTTTTGACCGTGAGACGTGGCATGAGGCGCAGGATGATGTCAGGGCCTGGTTGCAGGTAGAGCGTGCCGTCCACGCCAGTGAGGGCGGGTTGCGGCACGGAGCGGATCTGCCCGCGCGACCATTCCTCCAACATGTCACCGGATTTCACAAGGATCGTTCCTGAAGAGGTCGTTCTGACGAAGATCGTGAGCAGACTGACGCTAAAGCGCCCTTCATCGAGAAACGAGAGCTCCTTCTCGTTCGCGTATCCTCCCACGAAGTAAGAAGTTTCAGCGTGTTGCATCGACTCGCTCAAGGCAGAACGATGCTCACCAAGATACCGCTCCAAATGTTCGAGCACGAGTCCGGCGATCGCGCACAACATCCCGTGGCTCCCTTCAAAAATCGGAGGCAAGCCATGATCGACGAGCGAGATAAGGCCGTGACGCTCTAATCCCTCGCCGATCTCGCGATCAATCTGGGAAAGATCGCCTTTCAAACTGACGACGGGCCAAGGATCAGGTGCGTCCATGATTCCTCCAGATGGAGAGGAAATCACGAAAATGGCGTCGCGTCAACCCTTGCGTCGTTCGCGGATGACTTCGACGACTGCGGGCAGGACCGAAATAAAAATGATCGCCAGGATGACGAACTCGAAATTTTTCTTGATGATCGGCACGTTGCCGAAGAAGTACCCGCCAAAAACAAAGATCGTGACCCAGAGGGCGGCGCCGACGACGTTGTAAAAAGAAAAAACGGATGCGCGCATGCGGCCGACGCCGGCCACGAACGGGGCGAAGGTGCGCACGAACGGCATGAAGCGCGCGAGCACGATCGTTTTTGCACCGTAGCGGTCGTAATAGGATTGCGTCTTGTCGATGTAGGCTTTCTTGATCGGCAGGCCGGCCAGCTTTCCCGTCTCGATCACGCGCGCTCCGACCTTCAAGCCGATGCGATAGTTCACGGCGTCCCCGAGCACGGCGGCGGCGAACAGCAGTATCCACACGACCCAAAGATTCAAAGCCCCCGTCGCTGCAAACGCGCCTGCGGCAAAAAGCAGCGAATCCCCCGGCAGAAACGGGGTGACGACCAAGCCTGTTTCGCAAAATACAACTGCGAACAGGACGCCGTAGATCCACCCGCCGTACGTCGAAATGGCGGCTCCGAGCGTGGCGTCCAAGTGCAGGAAGAGATTAAGAAAGGCGCTCATACCGCTTCATGCTATCAAGCCGCAGACGCAAGAGCCAGCGTTGACGCCTGAGCTCATGCATGCTACGTTCGCGCCCAGGAGGAACACATGGCCAAAGACATGCCGCTGCCGCACAACGCGGCGTTGTGGTGGGACCCGGAGGCGCTCGCGGTTGGCACGGGCGAAGATGGTTCGAGTTACTTGTACCAAGCGCGCATCATCCTGCAGATCGAGATCGCATCGGAGGCCGTCTGTCCGAAATGCGGCACGATCGGTCGCGAACCGCCGGCACGGAAGTACGGCGCACGTTGCGAAGCGTGTAAGAAGAGGCTTGGCGGAAGCGATGCGGAGGCCCGTGTCATCGATGCTCGCTGCTGGATCGAAGACGAGGACATGTCGAGCGAAGAAGCGAAGATCTACTCGTGCGTGGTCGTCGACCGCCTGAAAGGAAAATTCCTGCAGGATGCCGTGACGCTCCCTTTCAAAGAGGCTGGTGGTGTGCTTGAACTCATCATCAAGCGTGCCGTCGTTCTGGCGCTACGCGACTGGGGCGGGAAGATCAACGGACGCATGGACCTTCTTTCCACGTTCTTGCCGCCGGAACCGAAGGCTCCGAAACCCACGGTCCTCCGACGCCTCTTCTCGCGCGTCGGACTCTGACCGCCTCACCGGCCCTTGCCGGTTTTTTTCTTTTTTGCTATTCTTTTCGGCGTTCGACACATCTCCGGTACAATGACACCTGCCTGTCCCCGTAGCTCAACTGGATAGAGCATCGGGCTTCTATCCCGAGGGTTGCAGGTTCGACTCCTGCCGGGGACACCAGCATGGCGGCCATCGTTCAGTGGTAGGACAGTGGATTGTGGTTCCACGAATGAGGGTTCGATTCCCTCTGGCCGCCCCAAAAAGACACCTCGTACGAGGTGTCTTTTTA
>CAYFZV010000019.1:0-12250 GCA_964347735.1 uncultured Gammaproteobacteria bacterium | reverse complement strand
GCGCCAAGTCGCCCGTAGCGCGTACGCTGACCACACCCGCCATGACCTCTCCGGTGAGGAATGGCCGCTATGCTGTTGTGTCGGAAGTCGTGCGCGGTGAAAAACCCGCCTACATCTGCGTGACGGGCACGGATCCTCGACAAGTCATGAAAGGCCGCAAAGTGCGACTCTTCAACTATGTTTGTAACGGGGGATATGACAGCGGCCTCAACTGCAAGGATGATGATGGCGATGGCTTTGCCGACTACGACAGCGCGCTGTCGTTCGAGATCGAAGACAAGCCTGTCGTCAACCGTTCGCAAGGCGTGCTGATGCCCAGACAGGCGTGTTACGTCGACGTTGGGCGGAGCCGTCGAATCAAGCTGACGGTCAAGAGGCACGCCGTTCTGAACACGCGCAGCCACCCAGTGGTCGATCTCGTAACGGTCGACAACTCGTATACCGTGTGGATCGATATCGAAGGCAATGTGACCAGGCATACCGTTAGCGAGAACGGCCCCTGGTCTCACTGACCGCTCAGACTCAGAAAAAAACCGGCCCACAGCACTTGCTGCGGGCCGTTTTCTTTTTTCCTTACGGAGTGGGATTCGTCGCCGAGATGACCGCGTTGATGATGAAGCCGGTCAAGGCGTACGCAATGAAGATGATGATGAGACCGACGATCGCATTCCGGATGATGTCCTTGGCTTTCGTAACAGCGTCGTCATCGCCGCGTGCCGTCATCCAGAGGAAACCGGCGTAGACCATGAGGACCAGGAAGATGATGCCGAGCAGTCCGAGTAGCGTGCGGATGATACGGCCGACCGTTTTCGGAAGTTCTTGGCCGGCTTGAGTGGCAGACGTGCCCGGCTGGACCTGCGTCGCTTCGAGACCTTGCAGAGCGTTACCGTTCGCTGGATTGAATTGCGCACCGGCGGGCATCGCGACGAGAGCCATCTGGCCCATGGAGAGGAGCGCGGTGGCGCCCAGAAGAAGTTTCTTGAGCATACGTGGAAAGGGATTAGCGAAGTTATGTTCCTGTTGCCTTGGTGGTTGCGAGCACGGCGTTGATGATGAACCCGGTAAGCGCGTAGGCCACGGTGATGATGATGAGACCGATCACGGCGTTCTTGAGCAGATCCTTCGCGTGCGTGACCTTCTCGTCGTCGCCCTGGGCCGTCAGCCAGAGCACACCGGCGTAGACGACGAGGAGAAGGAAGATGATACCGAGCAGGCCGATGAACGTGCGGACCAGGTTGCCGATCAGGACAGGGAGCGTCGAGGTGGTCGTGATCTTGGCAGTGTCGCCGACGCTTTTGAGATTGCCTTGCCCGAAGTCCTGCGCGTGCACCATCGGGACATAGAACAGCCAAAGCGCGAGCGAAGCGAGAAGTTTCTTCATAGAGGCGAGACGCATTTGCCACCCGTACATTCGAGCAGTCCCTGGCAATCCGCGCCCGAGGTGCAAGCGCCGCCGGCGGGGACGGATCCCGGGGTCGTTGTTTGCGTGTTGGACGTGTTACTCGTGTTGCCCGTGTTGGAAGCGCCGGTGGTACCGGAGACCGCGCTAAGGACGAAGCTCGTGAGCGCGTAGGAGGCGGCGATGATGACGAGACCGATGACCGCGCCGCCGATGATGCTCTTGGCCTGACCGATCTTTTTGTCGTCGCCCTGCGCCGTCATGTAGAGGAAGCCGGCGTACAGCATCAGGATCAGGAACAGGATGCCGAGATAGCTTAGGATCTTTTGGATCAACCCTCCGATGAAGACGGGGAGGTTCGGGTTTTTGAGACCCGCGCCCGTCGCCGCCGTGTCGAGGCCGAAGTTTCCGCCGCCCGCGGCATGGACCAGGGGGAGGACGATCAGGGCGGTGCCGGCCAGGCAGAACGCCGGGATAAGGATGCGTTTCAAGCGCATACGAGAAGTGAAGTTCAAGGAGTCCGGAGATATCTCGACATGTGTCGGGGCATGTCCCGAATCCTTGCGACGACGCCCCGATGTGCATCGGGGCGTCGCGAAAGGTTGTGTACTAGGCGCCGGTCGCGGTCACGAGGCTGCTGATTACGAACGATGCGATAGCGTAGGCGGTCAAAATGATGATCAAACCGATTACGCCGGCCGTGATGATCTTTTTCGCGTCACCCACGGCTTCGTCGGAACCGCCTGAAGTCATCCATTTGAAACCCCCGTACAGGATGATCAGAACGGCGATGATGCCCAGAAGGCTCATGGCCGTGCGGATAATACGAGCGATCGTGATGCGGAGGTCCTGCTGCTGTTGGCCGAGCTCGGTGGCGATCTGGCCGGGCAGAAGTTCGTTGGTCGTCACAGCTCCCTGAGCCAAGGCGACCATGGGGAGCGCCATCGTCGCGAGCATTGCCGTACTGATCAGTCCCTTGATAAGCGTTTTCTTCGTCATGCAAATCACCTCCTTTCAAAGCGTTACTGTGTGAATGCTCCAATCACGAAGCGGACGAGTCCGTAACTGGTGAAAATCACCACGAGGCCGATGGCCGTCCACTTCATCGCCTCTTTACCTTGTGTAACTTTAGCACTGTCGCCACCCGAGGTCAACCAAACAAATCCACCGTAGATGAAGACCAACAAGGCTAAAGCGCCGACAATCCCGATGGCCGCCCTCAAGATGCTGGAAATGATTTCGGGAACCGTTTTAAAGTTGAGGGGGTTGGTGAGTTCGATGATTTTTGTTCCGTCCGGAGTGGTAGCAATGGTTGAAGTTGCAACGGTGTCGGCAGCGCTTGTCGGGAAAATAGGAAAAAACAGCGCAAAGCAAAAGATGGCAGGAAAGAGAAGCGAAGCAAAGCGGGTCAAAAGGCGCATACTTAATTCAACGCGTTGATGAGCAGCGTGAGAGCGGCGTAGGAGAGGAAGATGGCGGCGAGACCCGAGACGGCAGCTACGATCATATTGCGCGCGTCCGAAACTTTTTTGTCATCGCCTGCCGCGGTCATGTACTTAATGCCGCCCCAGATGAAGAAGACGAGCGCGAGCGCGCCAACGATGCCGAGGAGCTGGCTGATGATACGGGCGATGAGTTTTGGCAGGGAGATGTCGCCGAGCGGAAGCAGGAGGCCGAGCGCGCTTCCGCGGTTCGCTTTGAAGGTATCACTTGATGGCGGCGCATTTGCGGTGAGCGAGTTCAAGGCTGTTTGAATGACCGGCCAGTCTCTCTGCAAAGCGAGCAACGACTTCTGTCCCTGGGTGGATGCCGTTTCAAGAAGGTCATTTTTTTGAGTATTCGTTTTGGATGAGTCCGCTGCGCCGGTCGTGACGGCGATCAGAGCGTCAGCAAACTTACCCTGCTCCTGCTGCATTGCCTGGAGCTTGCTCAAGGCATCGTTCAGCTGCTTCAAACGGCCATTGCATTCTTCCGAAGGTGTGGTGGTGCATTCAGTTTTCAGATTCCCCAAAAAAGAATTGATCCTCGAAATACCCACCTCCTGCGCCTTGATCCCGTTACCGGTCATGATCAGGTGCGCTCGCAGATAATCGATATACACGAAGGCACTGGCGTTCAAGTCCCGTAATGCCTGGATTTCACCGACGGACTTAAACTTGCCCAAATAGATGCCCGAAAGAGCAAACGCATTGACCGCTCCCTGGAGATACCGGCATGCGTCGAGGAGATCTTGGATTTTCGAAAAGCACTCCTTCGTGTCGACACCGTCGGGAGTTTGCATGAGCTTCAGCGGCGGAGCTGTGCAGATCTGGTACGGTGTCTCGCTGTAAATACCGAACGTAGGCTTGGTTTTAAGCTCCTCGCAACTCCGGAGTCCTGGAACGGGCGCGGTGGCCAGGGCCGGAAAAGCGTAGGTGAAAGAGCTGGCAACCAAGAGCAGTGAAACAATAAAGCGCCGCATACAATTAGAGACAGCAAGCGATATCGCCGCCCTGGCCCGGATCGGTGCAGAGACCTCGGACGCAGCTCGAGGCATTTTGAATCGATTTGCAGGAATATTTCTCAAGGCGGTTACGCTGCTGGAGCGTGTTGTTCAGCACGTCGCAGCCTTTCTTTGTGGGAATGCACACGAGTCCTTCCGAAATAAGCTTGCCTTGAGCGTCGAGACCGGGCGGCACGGAAACCCAGATGCCGGTGGCGTTTTTTCCGCCCGGTGCGACGCTTACCTTGGCCACTGGATCGCAGCTTTCGCCGATGGTCGGGATGGCGGATTTGCCCCCAGTCAGCGCTTGGGTCGTGAAACGCACAAGTACGCCCGAGAGGAAGATGATGGCGATGCCGATGACCGCGCTTTTCAGGATATCGACCGCTTTGCCGACCTTGCTTTTGTCGCCCGCGGCCAGCACGAAGGTGAAGCCGCCGTAGACGAAGAACAGGAGCGCGACCGCGCCCGCGATGCCCAGCAGATACTCGGCGATGTTCACCAAGACAGCCAGTATATCGGTGATGCCGCAGTCGCCCGTCTTGGTGCAGGGCGGAAGCAAGGTGATGGCCGAAGCGGCAAAAGGCGTGAGGACGAGGAGGGCGGGCAAAACGAGCCGGAGGGTGCGTTTCATATCGGGAATAGTGTAACACAAAAAAGAAAAACGCCCCTGTGAACGGGGCGTTTTTCTTTAGCGGATCGTCTGCGAGATCACCTGCGCGGCGTTGTTGGCGGCTCGGTCGGGTTCCGCTCCTGCCAGGGTCGCGTCGATCATTTCGTCGAAGGCGGATTCGGTCGCCTTGATGTTCACGCCTTGGTACCAGCTTTTTGCCGTCAGGACCTGCGAGGCGAAGATGCCGAGGTCAGGATCGTTGAGTTGCGTGTTGACCAGGCTGCGGAGAGCCGTCGGTTTGGCGGTTTTCGCCAGGTAGAGCTTGGCTTGATCGGCCTTGGCTGCGAACTGGAGGAAATCCCAGGCTGCATCGGGGTATTTGCTCTTCTTCGAGACCGCCTCGACCCAGTAATTCGCATAGTTTACCTTGGCGGCCGGGTCGATCTGCGGAATGTTGGTGACGCTGAAGTTGAGCTTGGGCGCTTGGGCGCGGATGCGGCCCAGGTGGTAGGAATAGCCGAAGAAATAGGCTGTTTTTCCGGAGACGAAGGCGTCGTAGGAGTTCGGCTGGGTGTCATCCCACGTGAAGACTTCCTTGGAGGGGTTGGCGAAGTCCGTGTAGAAGATGAGCGCTTCGGCACCCGGAGGCGTGTCGCGGGTCAGATCCGGCGGCGTGCGATGGAACGTGGGCATGCCGTTGGCGTCGGTCATTTGCGCGCCGTTTTGCATCATGAGCACCGAGAGGAGATCGAACGAACGCTCGACGTTCTTCGAGGCACCGATGCCGACGGCGGGCTTCACGAGTTTGCCTTGGGCGTCGTAGCGGGTGAGGCGCTTCACATGATCCTGGAATTCGGCCCAGGTCGTGGCGGCCGTCGGAATGCCGGAGCCGTTCAAGACGTCTTTATTGTAATAGAGCACCATCGTGTCGAGCGCCATCGGCAGGCCCCAAACCTGGTCGATGATTCCCTTC
The DNA here is from genome assembly GCA_964347735.1 of uncultured Gammaproteobacteria bacterium. GTDB lineage: Bacteria > Patescibacteriota > Patescibacteriia > SG8-24 > DYFX01 > DYFX01. Next base: position 6,783 of record CAYFZV010000019.1, on the reverse strand, counting down.
TTCGGATCGCTCGATTGGCCTTTGACGATCACGTCGCGGCCGATCTGGTCGACGAACTGGTCGCGGACCTGGCCGGGCGAGATGACCGGAAGCGTCTTTTCAACCCAGACGGGGTTCTTTTGGATGCCTTGGACTTCGCGGAACGACATTTTCACGCTTGCGGGCGCAGGCAGGAGCTTCGACTGGTAGGCGCGGATCCAGTCGTTGTGCAGTGAAATGAGATCCGGTCCACGGTCTTCGGCCAAGGCGTCGATCAGCTCGCGTTCGTATTCCTCCAGGCGGAGTTTTCGATATGTAAACGAGACGTTGGGATGCAGCGCCCGATAGGCGTTGAAGATCTCGTCGAAGGCATCGCCGTCGTCGATCACGCGCCAGTAGGTGAGCGTAAGCGGTTTCGAGGACTCGGGCGGCGCCTGGAGTTTCGACGACAAACAGCCGGCACCGCTCACGACCAAAACGGCCAGGAGGACGATTGAAGCGAAACGGGCGCGCAGCATAGGAGTTACGAAAGAAGTTTCTTGAGGCCTTTCTTGAATTCGGGGGCGACTTGCGGATGACGCAGGCCGTAGGCGATCGATGCCAGGAGGAATTGCACTTTGTTGCCGCAGTCGTAGCGTGTGGCGTCGGTGATGCGTCCGTACAAGGCCGCGCCTTTCGAGAGATGCGTGATGAAGGCGTCGGCCAGCCTGATTTCACCGTCTTTTCCAGGTTTTTGCGTCTTCAGGATCTCCATGATCTCCGGCGTGATGATGTACCGGCCGACCGCGGCGAGGGTGGAAGGCGCTTCTTCGACTTTCGGTTTTTCGACGAAGCCTTTGAGCTCCATGATCGACTTCGAGGTCATGGTGCCGCTCGCGATGCCGTAGCTCGAGACATTTTTCTTTCCGACATCACACAGCGCGATGACTGGGTCGTGGTATTTCTCGTAGGCGTCGATGAGTTGGGCAGTGACGGGGATCTTGGCGTCGAAGATGTCGTCGCCGAAAAGGATGGCGACCGGCTCGTGCGGATCGACGAACGGCAGCGCGGCGAGGATCGCGTGGCCGTCGCCGAGCGGCGCTTGCTGGCGCACGAAAGCGAACTTGGCCATGCCGGAGATATTCCGCAGCATGTCGAGTTCGTCTTTCTTGCCCTTCTCCTTGAGGCGCGCCTCGAGTTCGAAGTTGCGGTCGAAGTGGTCTTCGATGGCGCGCTTGGTCAGGCTGGTGACGAAAATGATTTCCTCGATGCCGGACGCGACGGCCTCTTCCACGACATACTGGATGACCGGCTTGTCGACGATCGTGAGCATCTCTTTCGGTTGGGCCTTGGTGGCGGGCAGGAAGCGGGTTCCCATGCCGGCGACAGGCAGAATGGCTTTGCGGATCTTCATAGGTGGGATATGGAAAAGTATAACAGAATTGACTTTTTACGGGAAAAAACGTAATCGTGAGGCAGACCTTTCAAGGGGGATCCCATGTTCGAAGCACCGGATGAACGGTCGCTCACGGAGCTGATCGATGATCTCTACGACCTGGTACGGAATTTCGGCAGGGTCTTTTTCGAAGGTCCGACGATCTTCGTGACGGCGACCGTGCCGCGGACGCTGTATGTCTCGATCGAGGCCACCATGGGTCCGCGTCAGATGTTTGTCCTTGGCCGCCATGACGAGATCGCCAATCAGGTCTATGTCATTCCGATCGACAAAGGCAAGGGCGCGGTCTATTGGGATGAAGAGGTTACGGTTGGACAGATCAGGACGCTCATCGTTTGCATCGAAGCGAAAGTGAAGCTCTTGTGTCCGGCCGGCTTCGATCCTTCGGGCCGACGCGAGCGGATTCCGCCGGGCGTTTCCGAGCAGCTCTTCAAGCGGTCGGTCGCCGAGACCTTCACGAGTGCCCAGATGGCGATGCCGATCCAGATCCCGAGACTCCTTCCGTACATCCGCGCGCAGTTCGATCGGCCAGAAGCGCTGACGTCATTCGTCGACTCCTTCAAGCAGACGTACTTGTGCCACGTCGATCATCTCGCAGTGGTCAAAAGCCGGTACGAAGCGATGCGGCTCGTTTGCGAACGGCGCGGTATCGCTTCCCGCGAAGCATTACTCGCGTTGTCGCCGGACGCGCTCAAGAACCTGCGAGAGGAATTCGACGTCGAATTCGCCAAGCTGTTCAACAAGAAGTCCAACTAATCCCGCTCCGTCGGGATTTTTCTTTTATTGACACGGGGCGCTTTTCGTGATGGGATGCGCGCGTTCACGAAAGGAGATCTTTGTCATGTCCAGAATGTACTTGATCGAGCTGATGAAAGAGCTGCGGACGTTCGGGGAATGGGTGGTGAGAAACGCTAAAAACCCGGATGTGCGTAAGGGGCCCTCGCTGCCGCGCGCCGTCCGAGACTTCATCGAGCTCATCGATGATGCGGATGAGGATGGTTCGTTGCGCGTGAAGGCTGACTACGATGCCATGCGCGAAACCGCGCTTACGCACATGGTGTACCGTCTGACCTGCGTCTTTCGAGGGGACATCGAGTTCGTCGATCCGGCACGGCCGTTCGAGCAGCCTGATTGGATGACGGACGATATCTTCACGCAGTATCGCTGTTACGGCTTCTTGCCGGACTTGAGGCGCGCGATGCAGGAAAACCAGTCGCATACCACCACGTTCACGTCGTTCGCCAACTTGATGGCGGAGTCGCGCATCGGCCTGGAAGCATGCGGGTACCTGGCGCCGAGTAGGCGCGATCAGCTGGTGGCGCGTTTGGGGGCGTTACGGAAGCCGCTGCTCGAAGCGCTGCCCAAGCTGCTGAACGTCACGTTCAATCGAGGCACGAATCTGAAAAGTGAAGAGATCTTCGATGAGCTCGTCGTCGCCACTTTCCAGCGCACGCTGGAATATCTGGCGGCCGGTTACGTCGGCGACGACAAGGAGATGATCGAGCTCTACGGCGATGCGCTCGCGACGTATCTGCTCGTCGGCGTACCGCTCGAAACGGACACCCGAAGAACACTCTTCCTCAAAGCCCGCGCACGCTGATGCCGCGGGCCTTTTCTTTACAAAGAGCCGTCCACGTGCTACATTTCGGCACGTCAACCGTGGAGAGATGGCTGAGCGGTTGAAGGCGACGGTCTCGAAAACCGTTAGACCTCAAAAGGGTCTCGTGAGTTCGAATCTCACTCTCTCCGCCATGAAAGACCGAGTTTGCTCGGTCTTTTTTGCATGAAAAAAAGACCCCGGAGAGTCGGGGTCAGATGGGGGCGCCGGATGGAACGGTGCTGAGGAACATGGCGACGGCACCGCGAAGGTAGGCGTCCGCGCGTTCCGTTTCGATCGGCTGCTTGGAGGATCCGCCGCTGCGGAGCTGTCCTTGCGCGTCGATTGAGAGCATCGGGAAGTCGCGTACGAGCGGCGCGACGAGATGGAGCGTGTCGGGTCCGAGGCCGCCGGCGACGGTCAGGCCGAGGCGCGGCATCGACTTGTGCAACACTTCAACGAACGGGCGCAAGACTTCGGCGTCCATCGGGCGACCCTCGCCGCCGCTCTTGTCGAGCAGGACGTCGTCGATCCACCCCGCATAGTCCTGCACGCGTTCGATCAGCGGCTTGGGCTCATCGCCGATCTGGCCGAGCGCGCGGCTGCCGACCTGCAGGATCAGGCGGACTTCGGGATGCTTCTTTTTGAGCGCAGCCACGAGTTCGAGATTGGGCCAGGGCATGTCGAGCTGCACCGCATCGAGATTATGCCCGCCGTATCGCACGGCGTTCACGAGGTCGTCGATGGTGGTCAGGCCGTCATAATCGGCATAGTGCAGGACGTTCAGCACGTCCGCATGATGCATGGAAAAGATCCTGACGATGTCGTGGTTTTTGGGCCAGACGGCGTCGTATTTGGTGGCGATGCCGTGGAGCGACTTACGGCTCATCATTACGCCGGCGTGGAGCTGGTGCGGGATCTCTCTGTCACCCTCTTCTTGGAAGACAGTGAGGCGCTCGAATAGCCACTCGGAACTCGGAACGTCGGTGATGCCAATGTACGGTCGCATGGTTTCCTCCTCTTGAACGGCGGTACCGTAGGCGATTTTGCCTTCTTTGTCAATCTCTTGCTATGCTATGGCCAGAATTTAACTTCACAGCCATGACGATGAAATGCCAGGCCTGCGGGATGGACTTCCCGGCAGATGCCGCCAAATGCAAGGAGTGCAAAACGCACATGAAGTGCGAAGAGGGAACCTGCAAATGCGAAAATTGCGGTCACGCCCAGCCGATGGACAACATGTGGTGCACCTCGTGCCTCCAAAAAAACGCCGCTTCCTAAAGCGGCTTTTTTAAACTCTGCCCAGGGGGTGGGTGTCAAAAGCGCCTCTGTGGTACCGTAGTGCCCAAGGAGGCGCCCTATGCGCACCGTGCTCATTGCCCTGTTTTCACTCTGCCTGCCGGGCTGCGATCTCCATGATCCCCTGACCGGTCCGAGCGTATATCTGCGACTCGGCACTTCGTACGATCTCGTGCCGGACGTTCCCGGAAACGGCGCTCGTCAGCCGTGGGATGCGGATGATGCGGAATGGATCGTGGGCGGACTCTACGAATGGGAGAAGCTCGGCTTCGAAGCTCATGTGATCGATGAAGAGATCGACGCGTCGTTGTCGGAATTGCCGGCGGACGTGCGCGCGTATCCGCCTTTCGAAGAGATGAAGATGTCGTACATTTTCGTCGACGTCTATCGCGACAGCTGGCTGCAGGAGGACGGGCGGTATGCCGGCCTGCATCCGCGAGGCGAGCGCGTGATCTTCATTCATGCGGGAATTTCGAAGGGCTATCTGCGGGAAGTGGTCGCGCACGAACTCGGACACCTCTTGCTCGATGCCGGCCACCTGCCGACCTACCAGAGCGGACTCATGAGCGGCCCGAGCGAATCCTCGACGTTGACGGACGATGATTACGCATTCGCCTGCGCGTCGAAGTCGCGGCGCTGCGAGCACGATTTTCGTTGATCGTGCCCGGACGGAATTACGATTCCGTCTTTTTTATTTTCTCTGCAAGCGTTGAGACGGCAAACGCGAGGATCAGCCAGAAGAGGAACGAGAGATCATTTTTGAAGTAGGGAACGTCAACGAAGCCGTGGACGAGGAGGGTGACGATTGAGGCAAGTAGCATCGCGGTCCAGACGCGCGAGGAAGGATCGCGGCGAAGAAGTTCGCGCAGCGTTCGGAAGTAGCGCGCGATCAACAGGATGAACGCGACAAGTCCTGCGAGGCCGAGTTCGGCCCAAAAGTTCAAGAATATGTTGTGCGGGTATTGGAAAATTTCGATGTGCCGCGCCTCGTGGTATTTTTCGAACACGGACGGATAACCGGATAAGCCGGCCCCAAGCAGCGCGTGATCCTTCAGCATGTGCGACGCTTCGACCCACATCTCTTTGCGCACGCGGCCGGACCAGTCGTTCAGCGTCAGTTTTTCGACGGCGAAACCGCGCAGTGAAGGAATGGCGAAGATCACGAGCACGACGATGAGTCCGGCCTTGATCGCGTGCATGCGCGTTTTTTTGAAACACAGCAGGAAGACCCCGAAGCCGGCGGCGAGGCCGATAAGGGCGCCTTCTGTTTGCGCAAAAATGATTGCCACGACCGACAGGATCAGTGCTCCAAGATGGAGCGGCTTCTTTTTCAGGAAGAACGGAAGAAGAGGAGCGAGGAACAAACCGATGGCGTTCGGATAGCCGTAGATCGACGTCGAACGTTCTTGTCCGGGCAAGTTCCACGGCGGCGGGACACCGAGGTTCGTCCAGTGCTGGAGAATCGCCATGACGGAAATGCCGATGGCCGACCACGCAAGCGAGCGCACGACGGCGTCGCGGTCGGCCTGCGTGCGCATCAGGTCGTTGGCGATGAGGAAAAAGAGGAACGGCTCGATGAAATATGCTTTCCAAATGCCGGCGGCCGCGCGGAAGTCGGGGGAGACGAAAAGCGAAATCGTGGCGATGGCGATCCAGGCGAGCAGGAGCCAGCCCCAGCCTTTGATGTCGATCAGGCGTTTTTCGCGCTTGAACATCCAGGCAGCGAAGAGGATGACAAAAAGGATTTCGAGTGCGGTGGTCGGGATGTTTCCGACGTTGAGGCGCACGACGTAGGCGGGCAGCACCGCGACGAACAGCAAAAACGCCTTGCGGTGGTCTTTCCAGGCAAGCAGCGCGAATGCGGCGAAAATGATGGGGAGAAACGGGGTCATGCGCGGGCTGATTTGGACGAGGCGAGAAGCAGGCCGATCGTAAACCACACGTGCATGATATACAAGGTCGAGAAGGTCTGATACTGCGCGAGCATTCCAACGAGCGCTGCGATGCATGCAACGCGGACTGCTGCGGCCACGCGGTCGGCTTTCGGCGACATCCCTTCCGGCACCAACGGGTGCCGGAAGGGATATCGCCTGCGCCACCCGCTTTCATGAAATACGGCGATCAGGAAGATCACAAACGCTGCAAGACCGAGCATTCCCGTTTCCGCCAGAAGCTCCAACGTTTCATTGTTCACGATCGGCCAACCGGCATCCGGTTTCGCCAATGCGAACGTCGAAACATACGGGCCGTATCCGCCGAATCCGACACCGATCCACGGATGTATGCGCCACGCGTCGATGGCCGCGGTGATGGTTTGCGCGCGTTCATCGAAGGCCGCGCCGTCGGTGATCGTCGTGACGTGGCGGAAGAAGGTGTCGGTGACGGTGTCGCGCGTGGGGGAGAAGAAACTGCCGAGCAGCGTCACGCCGACGGCCAGCGCAGCGAGCGCGATACCGGCGGATCGGGCAAGTGG
>CAYFZV010000018.1:11919-12621 GCA_964347735.1 uncultured Gammaproteobacteria bacterium | reverse complement strand
GGCCACGATCTGACCCAGGAACAATGGGATGAAATCTTCGCGCAAAATTTTTTCGCGAATACGCACACGGCGAACATGCTCACGCCCTTATTGAAAAAAAGCGGCCAAGCCAGCATGTGTTTCATTGGCTCGATCGCCGGACTCCAGCATCTCAATGCTCCGCCAGGATATGCTGTCGCGAAATCGGCGCTGGATACGTATGTGAAATGCCTTGCGCAGGATCTGGCAGCAGACGGCATCCGCGTGAACATCGTCCATCCCGGGAATATCTACTTCGAAGGCGGTCGTTGGGCGGAACTCCAGAAAGAGCGCAAGGAAGTCACCGAAGAATACATCGCGTCCCAGGTCGCGCAGCAACGCTTCGGAACTCCCGAGGAAGTCGCGAACGTCGTCGCGTTTCTCGCGTCTTCCAAAGCGTCATTCATGACCGGCGCGTCGGTCGTCGTCGACGGAGGGCAACTTAAGACGCTTTAAGTTCTACGCTGGACAAAGCCGAAAATACGGTATAGTCTCCCTTGTTATGACGATGGACACGTTCGACCTTAAGAATAAGGTCTTCATCATTACCGGCGGCGCGGGATACCTGGGCATGCAGCATGCCGAGGCGCTTCTTGAAGCCGGAGGAAGAGTGGCTCTCTTCGATATCGCCGAAAGCGTTGTCGAAAAAGCGGCAGGACTTGAGAAAAAATTCAGCAAGACAGT
>CAYFZV010000018.1:0-11909 GCA_964347735.1 uncultured Gammaproteobacteria bacterium | reverse complement strand
GTCCGCGGGTACCGCGTTGACATCACGTCGATGCACGACATCAAACCCGCTGTTGACGCGGTCTTTGCCGATTTCGGAGCGATTGACGGTCTCATCAACAATGCCGCCCGCAACGTCGAGATGGATCGAGGAGGAAGCGAGCATCGCGGAGAATTCGAGAGCTTGCCGCTCGCGCAATGGGACAAGGAGATCGAAGTCGGCCTGACCGGCGCCTTCCTGATGTCGCAGGCCGTCGGGGTCTATCTCGTAAAGCAAGGATCGGGTGTCGTCGTAAACGTCGCCTCCGATCTCTCGGTGATCGCGCCCGATCATCGCATCTATCGCGATCCGGCCAACCCGGACGCTCCAGCGTCGTACAAACCGGCGACGTATTCGGTCATCAAGCACGCACTCGTCGGTCTGACGAAATACCTGGCGACCTATTGGGCGGAAAAGGGGATCCGCGTCAACGCGATCTCCCCCGGTCCTGTTTTCAAGGAAGGCGCCGATCCGGAATTCATCAAACGCATCAGCAAATTGATTCCCTTGGGAAGGATGGCCACGCATGACGAATACAAAGCCGCCATCGTTTTCCTGTGCTCCGACGCGTCATCGTATATGACGGGTCAGAATGTCGTAATGGATGGAGGTCGCAGTGTTTGGTAAAAATCCGATCGGCATCATCCAGGGCCGGCTCACCGCGTCCGACGGCAAGCTGCAATGTTTTCCGCACGGCAAGTGGCGCGAAGAATTTTTCGTTGCGAAGTCCGTGGGATTTGACTGCATCGAACTGATCGTCGAGCGACCGGTGGGCGCCCCCAATCCGATTTGGGAAGCGGAGGGCGTTCAAGGACTCATCGAGGTTTCGAAGGAGTCCGGAGTGAAAACGTTTTCAGTGTGCGACGATCAGATCATGGACGCCGGACTGCTGAAGGAAAACGGTCCTGAAGCGGCCGCGTGCTTCGATGTGCTCGTGAAGCTTTTACATCAACTCAAACAGGTCGGCGCGACCAGACTCATCATGCCGTTTTTGGAACAGGCCAGTGTGAAGGATGATCGCAAAGGTTTTTTGGCCGTCCGTCATCATTTGGAAAAACTCGTTCCGATCGCCGATACGTGCGGCGTCACGCTCATGCTGGAAAACGACCTTCCCACACCAATGCTGCAAGAGCTCGTTTCGACAACGGGCGGCAAGATCGGCGTGTGTTACGACACCGGCAATCGCACCTGGTTCGGTTTTGATCCGGGCACGGAGATCCTCGAACTGGGCCCGCTCGTCCGCCACGTGCATATCAAGGACAAGGATGCAGACGGCAAGAACGTGATGCTCGGAAGCGGATTGGTCGATTTTGATTCCGTCTTTTCTTCTTTGAAAAAAATCAACTACGGCGGACCGCTTGTTTTTGAGACATCTCGAGGCGACGAAGACGTGCAGGCGGGGCGCGAAAACCTCGCATTCGTGAAACGCTTCTTGTAATAAAGGGGCTTGCCAATTTCGGTAGAAAGTGATATACATTTCCGCAACGGAAGCTCTTTCCACATTGGAGGAACCATGACGAAATCAGTGAAGATCGGCCCGTCCAGCGTTGGAACCGGGCATCCGTGTTTCATCGTCGCCGAGATCGGCATCAACCACAACGGCGATGTTGAAATCGCCAAGAAGCTCATCGACGTCGCCAAGGCGGCCGGCTGCGACGCAGTCAAGTTTCAGAAGCGCACGCTCGACGTGGTCTACACGCCCGCCGAGCTTGCGGCGCCGCGAGAGAGCCCCTGGGGCACGACTAACGGCGAGCAGAAGCGCGGACTCGAGTTCGGTCGAGAGCAGTATGCGATCATCAGTGCATACTGCTGGAAAGTCGGCATCTCCTGGTTCGCGTCCCCTTGGGACGAGGGTAGCGTGGATTTCCTCGAGAAGTTCAATCCGCCCTGTCACAAGATCGCTTCGGCGTCCCTAACGGACGACGGACTCCTGCGGCACATCCGTTCCAAGGGTCGCCCCGTCATTCTGTCGACGGGCATGTCGACCATGGAGCAGGTTGATCACGCCGTTCAGGTTCTTGGTCAGCGCGACCTGGTCCTGATGCATACCGTCTCGACCTACCCGGCCAAGGACGAGGACCTGAACCTGCGCGTCATTCAGACGCTGGCGAATCGGTTCCCGGACGTGCCGATCGGCTACAGCGGTCACGAGAGGGGTACCACCCTCTCGGCCATCGCCGTCATGCTCGGCGCCGTCATGGTCGAGCGTCACATCACGCTCGACCGCACGATGTACGGCAGCGATCAAGCGGCGAGCCTGGAGCCCACGGGTCTCAAGCTCATGATCGACAAGATCCGTCGGCTGCCGATCGCGTTGGGCGACGGCATGAAGGGCGTCCTCCCTGCGGAGGTCCCCATCATGAAGAAGCTTCGTCGCAAGTGAAACGAAAAGAGGAGATACGAGTCGTGTCTCCTTATTTTTATTCCCGCAGCCGGTGGAACAAGACGAGCGTGAGCGCGCCGCTTAGCGCATTCACGAGGATGAACGTATAGACCGCGCCCCAGACACCGAAGGGGGGAAGCAAGATAAGTAGGAGAAGGATGCGAAGCGCGGACGTGACGATCTTCGCGATGTACATCTCTCTCTGTTTTTTCTGTGCGTTGAACGTCTCAGAAAACAGCAGTGCAGGCGAGAACAGGTACCCGATTGCGAGTGCCTGCGAGAGAGGGATCGCGGCGAGATATCGGGGGAAAATCAGCTGATAGATGAAAGGTGCGATGAGAATATAGGCCCCGATGATGAGACTGAACCCCAGGAGGAGCCGCGCCGCTTTGGGGTAGATAGAGGAACGGATCGTCTCCAATGTTGCCGAGCTCAGCTTTGGGAAGATGAGCGAGGTCACCGTTTTGACCGCGATTTTCAATTGGCCCGGAATGGTGAATGCGATGCTGTAGATCGCAAGCTGCGTCGCACCGAGATAATGGAAGATCAAAATCTTATCGGCTTGAGACGCGACGGTACTCACGATGTTCATGAAACTGACGTGCTTGCTGTAGGTGATGTTCGTCTCATCGATTTCGTGCGCCGGCCGGTATGCGTTCAGTACCCAAAGATAAAGGACGCTGCTCGTCACCGCGTGCGAGAGGAAGAAGGCGAGTACGATCAGGACGACGTCTTTGGTGAAGAAGATCGTGGTGAGCACTGCGGCCACGGGAATGAGGCTTCGCACGATGCCGTAGCGCGCGCCGGCCCTGAAATCTTTTTTGCCGTTCAGGTACGCAACGTAAAGGGAAGCGCTTTCGATGATCGGTGAAGAGACGCCGACGATCAGGAGAGAGAACCCGACGACACGGTCGCCGTTCAGAAAATAATAGGTCGCGCCGCCCGAGGCGACGAGCATCATGAAGACGCTCCATTTCAGCTGGACCCAGAACCCCGTCCGGTACACCCCCTCCAAACCACGGGCCACCGCCTGTGTCACGGCGGTTCCCATTCCTGTCAATGTGAACGTGGTGATGATGCCGGCGAGCGAAAGGATGAATTTGTATTTTCCGTAGACGTCCGACGGCAGAAGGTTCGCGAATCCGATTGCCAGCAGCAATCCGGCCGCAGCGGAGACGGCCTGACCCAACGTCAGCCAAAACCCCCCTTTTGCGAGGTAGACCATGTCGGTCTTCATGTACTTTTCGCTCCAGCGCAGGAGGCGCTCGGTGCGGGCAAGGAGGCTGGACATATGGGCCAGTCTAACACACCGATCGGGAGGGTTGACGCGGTTGGCTTTGGCGCCAGGGCGGATGGTAAAATCCGGCCATCGGCTTTTTATCCCCATCCGCCTATGCCCAGCTTGGAAGAAGTGCACGGCCGTTTACGCGCTAAAACCCGCGAGAAGAGCGAGATCCAGAAATCCTTCAAGGATGAACTCGCCAACAATCCGCGCTACCAGCAGATTTCCGAACAGCTCAAAACGTTGAAAGAAGAAAAGAAATCGATCGAGAACCAGACATGGGCGACGGCTTCGGCCGACGCGCAGAAACTCGACCTGCTCGCGCTCGACATCAAATCCGACCGAGAGATGCTTTCCGAACTGGCGCTCAATATGTACGTCAAAGGCCAGACGGTCGAGATCGTCGACGAGCAGCGCACGCGCTGGGTCCCCAAATTCGCCGTTTCATTTAAGAAAGACGACGATGTGCAGGAGGAGCGCACGTCGAAAACCGCCGCAGAGGTCCCTGAACCCGATTTCGCGGCTTAACACATCCTCCGTATGGAAGAGAAAACGATTCAAAAACTAAACATGGCGATCTCCGCCGTGTTTATCGGTGCGGCGGCCATCTTGTTCGGCATTGCGCTCAAGCACCGCACGCCCGCGCCGGCTACCGAAAACGCTTCGCCCGCGCCCGTGGGAGAGACACAGGAATATCAAGACCTGGCTGGCATGCAGCGGCTCGAGCTGGTCGAGGATTTCGCCAGCTGGACGCCGGGCGCCAAGGTCGAGGCGGAAAAGACGCGCTCCGTCACGATTGACGTCAAAGGCGAGGTTGCGAAAGCCTTTTTGACCGTGAAGGCGTCTCTTGATGGCAAGCCGCTCACCAAATACGAGAGTATTTTCGTGAAACTGAATGACGAAGGCGGCCACCTTTTTCGTCCGCAAAGCCTCGAGACCCCTGACGCGGACGTGACGAGTCTTTTGTATGAATTGAATGGCGTGCCGGTGCTCGCGAGCATTCCGTACGATGAATCCCGCACACCGGAAAAAGCCGACCTTGCCGCCACGCTCCAGGGCGGCAAAAGCGCGCGGCTGACGGCCTTCGTTTCATCGCTACGACCCGCGCTGATCGAGAAACTCTCGATCTCGTATGTCTGCGCTGACGGTTCCGACTGCGCGCTGACGCTGCGTTGACCGAAGGTGTAAAGAAGTGGATAAACCGGCCTGGCGCTTCCGCGCACAGGCCGGTACTGTTTTTGCGACCGCAAGGAGGTACCGATGGAACCCGATGTCCGTTTTCAACTGCTCGAAGGCCGCTTCGCCAAGATTCTGGCCCAGTTGCGCGAGTTCCGTCGGCTTCATCCGGCCACGCGCCCCATGATGGTGGTGGAACTCTGGGGTACGCCCAAGGCGGGCAAGTCGACGATGCTGACGACCATGCGCGATTTTCTGAAGCGCAACGGTTGGAAAGTCACGGCGCGTCCGGAAGGCGCCGAAGTCGTCGACTACCCGCGCACGACTCCGCACTACAACTTCCAAACGTGGCGCTACGCCATGTCGGAACTGTACACGCACCTGTACGGCGATTGGGAAGCGATCCTGCTCGATCGCGGTCTCAAGGACGGCGAAGTCTGGTTGGACTACTGGCTTAGCAAGAACAAACTCTCGCCGGAGGACCACGCCGCCCTCGTCGGCGCGTACAACGCCAAGATCTACCGCGATCAGTTCGATCTGCACATTTGCATGGTCTGCAAGCCTGAAATCGCGCTCGAGCGCGAGCTCGCCCACGCCATCTCCAAGAAGGAGGGTGAGACCATGAATCTCAAGACGTTGAACGCCTTGCTCGCGATTCATGATCGCGTCTGTGATCGTTCAAGCGGCAAGACCGACTCGAAAATGGTCCGTCACGACACGTCCGATGAGACGCCGATCCAGACCGCCGAGGCCGTGTTGAACGCAGTCGCGAGCGCCTTCGAACGGCGTCTCGAGACGCTCAAGTGATCCTGCGCCCCGCCCGGTGCAGGTTTTTTCTTTATGCTATGGTGGCTGCATATGCAGCCACTGCGCATCGGCATCGATTTCGACGGCGTGATCGCCGATCATCATCCGCACAAGATGCGGCTCGCGAAAGCGCTCGGCTATGATCTTGAGTCGTGGCAGCTCAACTCGAACGTGCTCCGGAACTGCGTGACGGACGCGCACTACGACGCATTGCGAAACGCGCTGTACGGAGAGATGACGCTCGAGGCGCCGCCTGTTCCAGGAGCGTTTGAAACGCTCGCCCGTCTTCCCGGAGAACTCTACGTGGTTTCGGCGCGCCGTCCGGAAAATGAAGCTTTTCCGCGCCTTTGGATGGAAAAACACAGGCTCGACGAAATCATTCCGCTCTCACGCGTTCTTTTTTGCAAAGAAGGCAAGGAGAAGCGCGTGCATTGCGAACGCCTCGGTCTCGCGGCATTTTTGGACGACAAGCTTTCGTATCTCGCGCATCTTCCACCGGAAGTTCAGCGTGTGCTTTTCGATGTCGATGGTGTCGCGCCGCGCCTTTCGCTGCCAGACGACATTCGCATCGCGCGCGACTGGCAGGAATTCCTGGCGATGACCAAAGCGCTGGCGTCTCTGCGCACGTCAGCATAAAAAAAGATCCCGGGAGGTCGGGATCTAGTGTGTGTCTGACGACACCGTCTTCGTCTGTTCGGGAGGATCTGTGACGTCGACGGTCTTGCGTCCGAAGGCTTTGCGGAACGGCCACGAGAGACCGGCCCAGGTTTTTCTTAATGACCAGCGGGCGCCTGCGTACAGCGCGCGCAGGATCCAAAAGAGGAGTGCGGCGCCAATGACAGCTCCCAACCCGATCACGGTGAGACGCGTCGGCAGGAAATAGAGCGAGGCCAGTCCGCCGGTGAAGATCAGGACACCCAAGGCGAACATGTCCCTTCGGCCGGCCCGTTTGATCCGGTAGACGAAGTACCCATTGGCGACAACGATCAGTCCGGCGATGATTCCGACGATTCTCGAAGACCAGCGGTTGCCGACATCGGCATAGAAGGAGCGGTCGAGTCCGGAAAGCGCGCATCGATCGGCGATGGCCCAGGCGGCGGTGCCGACCAGGCAGTAGAACAGGAACTCGAAAAAGATGGCTTTGGCGAACTGGTGCCTGGCTTTTTGCATCACGAGCCTCCTTGCGCCTTGCGGGCGATACCGCACTTTAGCGGAGAAAGCTCGAAATAGTCAATATTTTTAAGGTCGTTGCCTTTTTTCCACGCCTTCTTTATACTGCCTCCGTATTGTGGATGGTTAAGGACGTTCTGCTCTGATTTGATCCAGATTTTCCCCGTATGACCAACAGTCGCGGCCGATCGTTTTTTTATTACGTCTCCGTTCCGTTCGTTTGGATCGGTAAGGCCTTGTCCCGGCTCCTGAAACCCACGCCTCGCGGCAAAGTCCGATGGGTCGTTTTTGCCGTGACGGTTCTGGCCGCACTCTCCGCCTTCCTGGCATATCCCCAAGCCTGGGACCGCGGCGCTGACGCTTGGAACGCCAAGGTCGTTGCATCGCTCAAATTGCCTGGAGGGTTCAAGATTCCGCATTTCAAAGATGTTCCGTACCGTCTCGGTTTGGATCTTCAGGGCGGCACGCATTTGGTGTATGAAGCTGACATCAAGGATATCCCGGATGTCGAGCGCGGCAATGCGATGGAAGGCGTCCGCGATGTCATCGAACGCCGCGTCAACGCCTTCGGCGTATCCGAACCGATTGTCGAAACCAACAAGGCCGGCGAACATTGGCGCATCACGGTCGAGCTCGCCGGCGTGAAGGACGTCAATCAGGCAATCAAGATGATCGGCGAAACTCCGATCTTGGAATTCAAGGAGGAGAACCCTGTTGAAAACATCCCGCTCACGGCTGAGCAGCAGAAAGAACTCGACAAGAGGAACGCGGATGCCAAAAA
Source organism: uncultured Gammaproteobacteria bacterium (assembly GCA_964347735.1). Classification (GTDB taxonomy): domain Bacteria; phylum Patescibacteriota; class Patescibacteriia; order SG8-24; family DYFX01; genus DYFX01. Next base: position 4,292 of record CAYFZV010000018.1, on the reverse strand, counting down.
ATTGGCGACCGAGACGCTGCGCAAAGCGCAGATCAATCCGGATGACGCTTCTCTTCAATGGGAAAAGCTCGGTCTCCTCACGGAAAGTCAGAATACGGAACTTTGGAAATATGCCGACACGCACAAGGGTGTCAAAGTGGCCGGCGTGCTGGTTGAAGATCCGACAGGTTGGAATATTCTGCGTATCAATGCGCGGGACGCTTCGGAAAATGAAATCCGCGCGAGCCACATCTTGATCTGCTGGGAGGGCGCGCAAGGCTGTGAAGAGCCGCTCACGAAGGAAGAGGCGCTTGCACAACTCACCGCACTGCGTGCCGAAGTCACGGCCCAGAATTTCTCGGAAAAAGCCAAAGCCAACTCGACCGACGGCTCCGCACAGACGAATTCCGGCGATCTCGGCTGGTTTGCCGCAGGCGCGATGGTCAAGGAGTTCTCTGAAGCAGCCTTCGCTATGAAGACGGGGGAGATCTCCCAGCCGGTCGAATCACCGTTCGGCTACCACTTGATTTACAAGGTGGGGGAGCGGCCATTGGTCAAATACGATCTGGACCGCATCCATTTCTCGAAATCGACGGCAGCTGACGTGGCTCCGGAGGCCGATCCGTGGAAGAATACCGGCCTCTCCGGCAAGCACGTCCAGCACGCGCAGGTCGAATTCGATCCTACGGTCAACCGCCCGCAAGTGCTCCTGACCTTCAACGAAGAGGGTAAGAAGATGTTCGCTGACCTCACGAAACGCAGCGTCGGCCAACTGATCGCGATCTACCTCGATGGCGAGCCGATCTCGATTCCGCGCGTCCAGCAGGAGATCGCCGACGGCAACGCCGTCATCTCCGGAGATTTCGACGTGAAAGAAGCGAAGCTGCTCGCGCAGCGCCTCAACGCTGGCGCTTTGCCAGTCCCGATCAAGCTGCTTTCGCAGGAAACCATCGGCGCATCGCTCGGACAGGATTCGCTCGCCAAAAGCCTGCATGCTGGCATGGTTGGTTTCCTGATCGTCGTCATTTTCATGATCTTGTACTACCGGCTGCCGGGCCTCTTGGCCTCCTTAGCGCTGGGTATGTACACCGTCTTCACACTCGCCGTCTTCAAGCTCATGGGTATTACGCTGACCCTTTCGGGCATTGCCGGCGTGATCTTGTCGATCGGCATGGCCGTGGACGCGAACATCCTGATCTTCGAGCGCATGAAGGAAGAGTTGAAGAAGGGTCGCCCGCTTGATTCGGCCGTGAACGAAGGCTTCAAGCGCGCCTGGACGTCGATCCGCGACTCCAACATCTCCTCGCTCATCACCTGCGCGATTCTCTACACCTTCACATCGAGTTCGGTGCGCGGCTTCGCGGTCACGCTCGCGCTCGGTGTCGTCATCTCGCTGTTCTCCGCCATTACGGTCACGCGCTCGCTCCTGCGCCTCGTCGGTCCTTGGGCAATGAAGCACCGCTGGCTCTTCAAATAATATGCTGCGCATCACCCAAAATCGCGGGAAATACTTCGTCTTCTCGGGCGTTCTCATGGCGCTGTCTTTGGCCGCCTGGCTCTCTTGGGGCCTCAAGCCGGGCATCGACTTCACCGGCGGCTCATTGCTCGAAGTGGAGTTTTCTCAGAATCGTCCGGAACCTGCCGCAGTGGTCGAAACCGCCCAGGCTTCGCTTGGACATAGCGGAATCACCGCGCAGCAGCTTGGAGAAAACGGGATGGTCGTCCGCATGCCCGCGATTGAAGAGGGCGCCCATCAGAAACTGCTGGTGGATCTTAAGAAAGATTTCGACAAGGACGGTACCGCGGTCGAAGAGAAACAGTTTCTTTCGGTCGGTCCGCTGATCGGTGCGGAACTGCGCAAGAAAACAGTCTACGCCCTTGTCGGCGCGATTTTGGCGATTGTTCTCTTCATCACCTACGCCTTCCGCAAAGTGTCCCACCCGATCGCGTCCTGGAAGTACGGGGCATGCACGGTCGTCGCTTTGTGCCACGACGTACTGGTTCCGGTCGGCGTCTTCTCGGTGCTCGGTCACTTCAAAGGCGTCGAGGTCGGCGCGTGGATCGTCACGGCTCTGCTCACGGTTCTCGGTTTCTCGGTTCACGACACGATCGTCGTCTTCGATCGCATCCGCGAAAACCTGTCGCATGGCGGCCGCGAGTCCTTCGAAGACATCGTCAACCGCAGCATGAATGAGACGCTCGGCCGTTCCATCAACACGACGCTGACTGTCCTGCTCGTGCTGGTCACGACATACTTCCTGGGCGGCCCGACGATCCGCGACTTCATCCTGACCATGATCATCGGCATTGCTGTCGGTACATACTCCTCGATCTTCGTGGCTTCACCGATGCTGGTCAGCTGGCACTTGAAAGATAGCAAGAAGCGCTAAAAACAGGAGAAAAAAAGCCCTTCCAAAAAGGCGAAAAAGATGCTACGCTTCCGTCACTTACGGAAGCGTAGTTTTTTTCCCAGTTCATGCCTTCGATCGTCATCGACTTGTCACCGCTCTACGCGCTCATGGACCAGTCGCCGCTCCAGATCATCTGGACGATTTTCAAGTACGGCGGCTGGATTCCGTTTGTCTGGATTCTCTGGTACGGCATCTCCGAAATCTGGCTTCTTTCCCGACAGGATAAGTACGCCCCGACGATTACCTACGTCCTGTTGAGCATCAATATTCCGAGGTTGAACGAGCAGACGCCGAAGGCTGTCGAGCACATCTTCACGCACATCGCCGGTACGTACTCGTCGCCGAATTTCAAAGAGAAATGGCTCCTGGGAAAATTCACCCCAGCCTTTTCTTTCGAATACGCGTCGATCGACGGCTACACGCAATTCGTCGTTCGTGTCCCGATCCAATTCCGCGACCTGATCGAGGCTTCGATTTTCTCGCAATATCCGGACATCGAAATCAACGAGATCGCCGATTATACGAAAAACGTTCCGCAGCGTTTCCCGGATCCGGAATGGGATTGCTGGGGCACGGAGTTCACGTTGGCGAAAGATTCGGCGTTTCCGCTGCGCACGTATGCGCAATTCGAACATGAACTTTCCGGGGAATTGAAAGACCCGCTTTCGACGCTGCTCGAAACACTCTCGCGTCTCAAAAGAGGGGAACAGGTCTGGCTCCAGATTCTCGTCTACCCGCGCGACCAGACGTGGATCCAGGAGTCCGCGAAAGTCGCCGCCAAGATGAAGGGGCGTGAAATCAAGAAGAAGCCGCCGATGTGGCAGAATGTCGTTGAAGAAGGCTTCAGCTTACTGACGGCTGGCATCAGCCAGGTCGTCGGCGTCGGCACGGAAAAGGGCGAAGTCAAAAAAGAAGACAGCCGCGTGCCGAATCTTTCCCCGGGTGAAAAGCGCGTGCTCGAGAGTGTCGAGGAAAAAATGAGCAAGATGGGTTTCGGCGTGAAGATCCGTTTCGTCTACGTCGGCAAGCGCAACGTTTTCCGCAAGGGACCGATGATCTCCATGGTGCGCGGCGCGCTGGGCCTCTTCGGTTCGCTCGACGGTAACAGCCTCAAGAACTACGGTAAGGCCGCTCCGAAGACGGATTATTTCTGGCAGCGCTGGAGCGCCGAAGAAAAGAAAACTACGATTATCCAACGCTTCTCGGAGCGTTCTTCGTCGGGCGCTGAGCGATTCATCCTGAACGCAGAAGAGCTTGCTAGTCTGTGGCATTTCCCGCAGATCCTGGTGAAGGCGCCGCTCATCAAGAAGGTCGAATCCCGCAAAGTCGAACCGCCGTTTACGCTCCCTGAATCGCCGGACGGTCCGAGTCTGCCGACGGTCGAATGACGCCTATGCCGCCTTTTTCCGCCTCGCCCTACAACCACGACCACGAAAACGAGATCATCCCGTTCGCTGAGACGAATTTTCGCGGTGAGAACCGCAAGTTCGGCATCAAGACCGATGATCGGCGCCGGCATGTCTACGTGATCGGCAAGACCGGCATGGGCAAGACAACCTTGCTCGAGAATTTCGTGCTGTCCGATATTTATGCGGGGCACGGTGTCTGTTACGTGGATCCGCACGGCGATACTGCGGACAAGATTCTTGATTTCATTCCACCGTGGCGGATCAACGACGTCGTCTACTTCAATCCGTCCGACATGGATTTTCCGGTCGGTTTCAACATTCTTGAAATCGCCAACGAAAATCAGAAGCATCTCGTGGCGTCAGGTCTGATGGGCGTCTTCAAGAAGATCTGGCCCGACGTCTGGTCGGCGCGCATGGAATACATTTTGAACAACACCATCCTGGCGCTCCTCGAGTATCCCGATTCGACGCTTCTCGGCATCATGCGCATGTT
>CAYFZV010000017.1:855-12775 GCA_964347735.1 uncultured Gammaproteobacteria bacterium | reverse complement strand
GCCTTTGCCGACGCCGACCGCGATCATCGTCGGCGTCGGCAAAGGCGCGAAGGAAGGCATCCTCATCAAGGATGCGGCGACGCTCGAAAAACTTCACAAGGTCGATACGCTCGTTGTCGACAAGACGGGCACGATCACCAAGGGCAAACCTGAACTCGTCTCGATCCGGAATCTTTCCGACAAGAGCGAAGACGAACTCATTTCTCTCCTCGCGTCGCTCGAAAAGAAGTCGGAGCATCCGCTCGCGCACGCCATCGTGACGCATGCGGAGGCCAAGCGGCTGCCTCTCTCGAACGTCGATCGTTTTGAGAGTCACAAAGGACTCGGCCTTGAAGGCCAGATCAACGACGTCACCTACTATGCCGGCAGTGTGAAGCTTGCAACCTCGCTCGGTCTCGACGCCGACACCTCGTTCCTCGAGTCGGAAACGCGCGATGGCAAAACCCCGATCATTTTCGCCACGAAAGAGCGCGTACTGGGAATCTTCATGGTTGCGGACGCCGTCAAACCGGAAGCGAAGGAAGCGATCGCCAAGTTGCATCGCATGGGCATAAAGATCGTCATGCTGACAGGAGACAACCGCGCGACGGCTACGCACATTGCGAAGATGGTCGGCATCGACGAGGTCGTGGCCGAGGCGCTGCCGGAAACCAAGCTTGAGAAGATCAAGGCGTTGCAGGTGGCGGGGAGCGTCGTCGCGATGGCGGGGGATGGCGTGAACGATGCTCCGGCTTTGGCACAGGCCGACGTCGGCATCGCGATGGCGACCGGTACGGACGTCGCGATCGAATCGGCGGGCATCACGCTTCTCCACGGCGACATCTCAAAGATCGTAAAGGCCGTCCGCCTTTCGAAGCTCACGATGCGCGGCATCAAACAAAATCTCTTCTGGGCCTTCGCGTACAACGTCGTCGGTATCCCGCTTGCTGCCGGCGCCTTCTATCCGATCTTCGGCTGGCTGCTTAGTCCCGTCTTCGCAGGGCTCGCGATGGCATTCTCGAGCGTGTCCGTCGTCGCCAACTCGCTGCGATTGAAAGCGAAGTCGCTCTAAGCATATGGAACGCACCTATACGTTCCACGTCATCGGGATGCACTGCGACGCGTGCGTGCTCCTGACCGAGAGCGAACTTACGGATACGCCCGATATCGTGCGAGCCTGCTCGAACCTCGCGGACTGCACGGTCGAAGTGACCGGAATGTTCGGCGAGCGTGAGCCTCGGGAGATTGCGGCAACGCTTACGGGTGTACTTTCGAAGCACGGGTATAGCCTCGTGACGGAACGCCCTGCTTCGCGGAAGCGCTGGGGTGAATTCCTCTACGCCGCGCCGATCGCGGGCGCCTTCATCGCCGCTTTCATCGCGTTGCAGAAAGCGGGTCTCGTGAACCTCGTTACCGCCAGCGATGTGACCTATGGCACCGCCTTCGTTGTCGGCGTGATCGCGTCCCTGTCGACCTGCATGGCCGTCGTTGGCGGTCTTGTCCTCTCAATGTCGGCGACATGGGCGAAGCAGGGAAGGAAGGCCGCGCCTCAAATCTTGTTCCATGCTGGGCGTCTCGTTTCGTTCTTCCTCCTCGGCGGGGCCATCGGCGCGCTCGGCGCGGCGTTCCAGTTGAGCGGCACATCCGCGTTCATCCTGGCGCTCTTGGTCGGAGCCGTCATGCTGGCACTCGGCGTGAATTTGCTCGACATCTGGGGCGGTGCCAGGAAGTTCCGGATACCGATGCCGAAAGCGATCTCCGGACGCGCGCTGAAGGTAACCAGTTTGAATCACGCGCTCGCGCCGCTCTTGGTCGGTGTCGTGACCTTTTTCCTTCCATGCGGATTCACGCAGTCGATGCAGGTCTACACGCTTTCGACCGGCAGCTTCTTGAGAGGCGGCCTGACGATGCTTGCGTTCGCGCTGGGTACCTTGCCGGTTCTGGCGCTCGTCAGCTTCGGCTCCTTCAGCATCGAACGGAGCAGGTACAAGGGCGTGTTCTTCAAGACGGCCGGCCTGGTCGTGATCATCTTCGCTCTCTTCAACCTCTTGAGCGCCTTCGCCGCCGCCGGACTCATCCGACCGATCTTCAACCTCTAATCCACCCCTCACATGAAACCCGTCACGATATTCTTGATCGCTATAGCGATCATCGCCGCGCTGCTGCTCTTCCGGAGATCGTCTTCGCAGGTGCCTCAAGTCTCTCAAGTATCGAACGTCACTGTGGTCGATGGGACGCAATACATCGACATCGACGTGAAGGGTGGGTACCGACCGCAGGCCAGTGTCGCCAAGGCGGGACTGCCGACCGTGCTGCGGTTCAAAACGAGCGGAACGTTCGACTGCAGCTCGGCCGTCCGCATTCCCGCGCTCGCCATCAACAAGACGCTTCCGCCCTCCGGCTCCACGGAAATTACGCTCGGCCCCCTGCAAGCCGGAACGTTGGAGGGAACGTGCAGCATGGGGATGTATCGGTTCAGTATCGAGGGAAAAATTTAAATGCGTGCGTTCATAAAAACCCCTTTCCGGTGAAAGGGGTTTTTGGTGCCACGGGAGGGACTTGAACCCTCATGAGGTTTCCCTCGGGGGATTTTGAGTCCCCTGCGTCTGCCATTTCGCCACCGTGGCATGGTGCGGCATGCCCCATGGTAGGCCTGGCGAAACCCCTTGTCAATTCAACCTTGCCGTGCTCGTGGGGGTCCTATAAACTGGGAGCGTATGGCCCTCATCCTCTCGGTCGTCAATCAGAAAGGGGGAGTCGGTAAGACCACGACAGCCGTGAACCTCGGCGCGTATCTCGCGCGTCAGGGGAAATTTGTGCTTCTTGTTGATCTTGACCCACAGTGCAACGCGACATCCAACCTCGGCCACGATCACCGCACGCTCGAAAAAGGCGTCTATGAAGCGATTACGGGCAGCGTGGATTTCCGCGACATCATTTTGTCGACGCCGGTCGAAGGCTACCGTCTGGCTCCGGCCACGCCGAACCTGGCGGGTGCGGGTGTCGAGCTCGTCAGCGCGGAGCGTCGCGAATTCAAGCTTGCCGACGCGCTCACGAGCGTACGGCACGATTACGATTTCATTATCATCGATTCTCCGCCGTCCCTAGGGCTGCTCACCATCAACGGCCTCATTGCGGCCGACCAGGTGCTGATTCCGGTTCAGGCGGAATATTTCGCGCTTGAAGGTCTGGGCGCGCTCATGCAGACGATCGATCTCGTGAAGCAGCACGTGAAGCCCGATCTTGGTGTGCTCGGCGCCGTCATCACGATGTTCGACAGCCGCAACAAGCTTTCAAACGAAGTCATGGCCGAACTCTACAAGTTTTTCCCGAACAAAATTTTCCGTTCCGCCGTGCCGCGCAATGTCCGTCTGGCCGAAGCGCCGTCGTACGGAAAAGTCATCGCCGATTACGATCCTGGCTCGAAGGGCGCCAAGGCCTACGAGCGTCTCGCTGAAGAAATCATTGCCGCCGTCGAAGGCGTCGAAGCACCCGCACTATGAAGGGAGGATTAGGACGAGGTCTTTCTGCGTTGATTCCGAGCAAGCCTGCTGAAGGCGCGCCGATCGCCGTTGCGCAGAAACCGAACCCGCAACCGGCCGCGCAACCGGCCCCGACGTCTGTCGCTTCGCCGAATGAGCTTCCGGCAAACGCCGTGGAAGTCGTTCCGGCCGGCGATCGTATTTTGCACGTTTCGGTTTCTGACATCGTTCCGAACCCATTCCAGCCGCGCCGCGAATTCCATCCGGAAGAATTGGAAGAGCTTATCTCTTCGGTCAAGGAGTTCGGCATTCTCCAGCCACTGACCGTCACTGAAAAGGCCAACGGCATGTTCGAGCTGATCGCCGGCGAGCGCCGTTTGCGTTCTGCCCGCGAAGCCGGTTTGAAAAAAGTTCCAGTCATCGTGCGCACCGCCACCGAGCAGCAAAAGCTCGAGCTGGCGCTCATCGAAAACATCCAGCGCGCCGATCTCTCGCCGATCGAAGAGGCGCATTCCTACGCCAAGCTGATCGAGGAATTCGGCTTGACGCAAGAGAAAGTCGCGGAACGCGTCGGCAAGAGTCGCTCGGTCGTTGCCAACACGCTCCGTCTTTTGAATCTTCCCGCCGACATGCAGATGGCCCTGGCCGACAAGCGCATCTCCATGAGCATGGCGCGCGTGCTCTGCGGCATGGACGATGTGAAGGAGCGTAAAGCGATGTTCGACCGCATGCTCGAAGGCGACTTCAATGTCCGTCAGGCCGAAGCCCACGCCCGCGACCGTAAAGGCGGAGCAGCTCCCGCAGCGAAGAGTTCATTGCGCGACGCGAACGTCCTGGCTGTGGAAGAAGAGCTGCGCCGTGCCCTGGGCACCAAAGTCGCCGTCCAGAAGAAAGGGCCGAACGGGCGCATCACCATCGAATTCTATTCCGACGAAGAATACAAAGAGCTCATCAATCGGCTAAGGTCCTGATCCTTCGACAGGCTCAGGACCTCGCAAAAAACGCCCGCTACGAGAGCAGGCGTTTTTTCTTTGCGTATGTGCGGATGCGGTCCTTGGCGTGGTTCGTTTTCACGAACTTAAGCCAGTCGGGATTCGGGCCTTTGCGGTTTTTATCGACGATGATTTCGCACATATCGCCGGAGTAGAGTTGCGCGTCGAGCGAAGACATTTCGCTGTTGATCCGCGCGGATGTGCATTTGTCGCCAATGTCGGAGTGGATCGTATAGGCGAAGTCGACCGGCGTCGCGTCTTCCGGCAAATCAATAACATCGCCTTTCGGCGTGAAGACGAAGATGCGTTTTTGGAACACGTCGATCTTCAACTGTTCAAACGACTGCATCAGTTTTCCGGAGTCCGAAAGCGATTCCTGCTGCAGCTTGATCAGGTCTTTGACCCAGGCGATTTGCACTTTGGCGGCCGCGGAGGATTCCTTGCCTGCTTCCAAATACTGCCAGTGCGCGGCGATACCATACTCGGATTCCTGGTGCATCTGCTCGGTGCGGATCTGGATTTCGACGATCTCTCCGCCGTCGCAGAAGACGGTGGTGTGCAGCGACTGGTAGCCGTTCGGTTTCGGCTGGGCGATGTAATCCTTGATGCGGCCTTTGAGCGGCTTCCACATCTGGTGGATGATGCCGAGCGTCGCGTAACAGTCGGCGACGGTAGGCACGATCACGCGCAGCGCGACGAGATCGTACACCTTGTCGATGTTGCGTTCGTATTTCTGCAGCTTCTTGTAGAGGCTGTAGAGATGCTTCGTACGGCCGTGGATGTCGAGGATTTCGATCTTGTTCCTGCGGAGCTCGTCGATGATCTTCTGCGTGGCTTTTTTCAGATAGCGCTCCTTGGCGCGATAGCGTTCTTTCACGAGCCCCGAGATCCAAACGTAGTCTTTCGGACTGACGTATTTGAAAGAGAGATCTTCGATCTTGCCTTGGATCGAACCGACGCCCAGGCGGTTGGCGATGGGCGCGTAGATTTCGAGTGATTCGAGCGCGATACGCAGGCGCTTGCGGGCCGGCAGCGCGTCGAGCGTCGAAAGGTTGTGAAGGCGGTCGGCGAATTTGATCAGGATCACGCGGATGTCAGACGCCATCGCCACGAACATCTTGCGCAGGTTCTCGACGTAGCGGTCCATGCCGCGGTATTTGATCTTACCGAGTTTGGTGATGCCCGCGACCATCGAAGCGACGTCTTCGCCGAAATCCTTCTCGATGGTTTTGAGCGTGACGGCCGTGTCTTCCGGCACGTCGTGCAGAAGTCCAGCCACGATCATGTTTTCCGGCAGGCGGAGTTTCGCGAGCGTGATGGCCGTCTCGACCGAGTGGTTGATGTACGGCTCGCCCGAAGCCCGCTTTTGCCCCTCGTGCGCCTTGGCCGCAAACTCGTACGCCAACTCGACCGTCTCGAGGTCGGTTTTAGGCGAATACTCTTTGATTGCCTCCAGCAATCTTGACAAACCCATATGAGATCAACCTAAACCAAAACCGCCCCTCGGGGAAGGGCGGCTAGGTTTTACTCCTTCATCGGCGCCTCTTTGGAGAAGCCGCATTCTTTGTCGGAGCAGGCGATTTTGTGATCCTTGGCGAAGACGAGGAGATTGCCGCAGGTGGGGCAATTCTCGCCGGTCGGCTTCGACCACATGGCGTGGTCGCAGTCCGGATAGCGCGAGCAGGCGTAGAAGTTGCGCCCTTTGCGCGAGCGCTTCTCGATGATGTCGCCCTCTTTGCACTTCGGGCATTTCGCGCCCGTTTTTTTCTGGATCTGCTTGGTGAATTTGCATTCGGGATACTTCGAGCAGGAGAGGAAGGTGCCGAAGCGTCCGCGTTTGACCATCATCGGCGCGCCGCAGGTTTCGCAGACCTGTCCGGCGGCTTGGTCCTGGGCGGCGTCTTGTGCGGCCTTGTCCTTTTCGTCGTACGGCTTGGTCGTCTTGCATTCCGGATAGCCGGAGCAGGCGTAGAACTTTCCGAAGCGGCCGAACTTGATGATCATCGGCTTGCCGCATTTCTCGCACTTCTCGTCCGTGGCGGTTTCGGTGATCTCTTTTTTGGAGAGCTCCTTGTCCTTCACTTCGAGGTTCTCGTGGAACGGCTTGTAGAAATCCTTGATGACCGGGGCCCACTCGAGCGTGCCCTCGGCGACTTCGTCGAGGGAATTTTCCATCTTGGCGGTGAAGTCGTAGTCGACGATCTGCGAGAAATGCTCCATCAGAAGATCGTTGACCAGGAAGGCGAGATCGGTCGGCTTCAAGCGGCGTTCGTCTTTTTCGACATAGCCGCGTTCGATGACGGTCGAGATCGTCGGCGCGTACGTCGACGGACGACCGATGCCGTGTTCTTCGAGCGCTTTGACGATGGCGGCTTCGGAGAAGCGTGCCGGCGGCTCGGTAAAATGCTGCTTGGGTTCGACGGATTTCGCTTCGAGCGTAACGCCTTCGGCGAGATGGTGCGGCAACAGGTTCTCCTTCATTTCCGTCTGATAGACGCTCATGAAGCCCGGCGAAACGACGATCGAGCCGGTCGCGCGGAAACGGTACGGCGTGCCGGTCGCGATGGTTGCGGCAGTCGTTTCGATTTCCGAATCTTTCATCTGTGACGCGACGGCGCGGCGCCAGATCAATTCGTAGAGCTTGAGTTGGCGGTCGTCGAGATGCCCGGCGACGGACGCGGGTGTACGCGAAGCTTCGGTCGGACGGATGGCTTCGTGCGCTTCCTGTGCGCCTTTTGATTTCGTCTTGTAGACGCGCGGCTCCGACGGCAGGTCTTTGGGGTGGTTGGCTTTGATGTACGCGGCTGCGTCCTCGCGGAATTTTTCCGCCAGGTTGACCGAGTCGGTACGCATATAGGTGATGAGACCGACGGAACCCTCGTCGCCGAGCTCCACACCTTCGTAGAGCTGCTGGGCGATCATCATCGTCTGCTTGGCGGAGAAGCCGAGCTTGTTGTTGGCGTCCTGCTGGAGCGTCGAGGTCGTGAACGGCGCGGAAGGGGAACGGTGCGTCGTCTTCTTGTCCATCGCTTCGATGGAATACGAAGCCTTGTCCAAGGCCTTGAGGATCGCCTTGGCTTCTGTTTCATTCGGGATCGCCATCTTGTCGAGCGAGGCGCCGTCTTTGCTGTGGAGCTTGGCTTCGAAGATTTCCGGCTCGCCGTGCTTGGCGAATTCGGCTTCGATCGACCAGTACTCTTCGGCATTGAAGGCTTGGATTTCGCGCTCGCGTTCGACAATCAAACGTACGGCGACAGACTGCACGCGGCCGGCGGACAAGCCGCGGGCGACTTTGCGCCAGAGGAACGGCGAAAGCTCGTAGCCGACCAGGCGGTCGAGTACGCGGCGGGCCTGTTGGGCGTCGACCATGCGCATGTCGAGGTCGCGCGGATGGGCGAGCGCGTGCTCGATGGCCGTCTTGGTGATTTCGTGGAACGTGATGCGTTTGACCTTTTCCGTTTTGGTTTTCAAAAGCTCCCGCAAGTGCCAGGAAATGGCCTCACCTTCGCGGTCTTCGTCAGTCGCGAAGTAGATCTCATCGGCGCCCTTGGCCGCCGCGCGGAGTTCCGCTACGACCTTCGTGGCCTTCTTCGGAATGACGTATTTCGGGGCGAAGTCGTGTTCGATGTCGATGCCCATCGTCGAAGTAGGCAGATCACGCACGTGTCCGAACGAAGAAAGGACCTTGTAGCCCTTGCCCAGGAATTTGGAAATCGTCTTCGCTTTGGTGGGCGACTCGACGATGATCAACTTGATGCCGGTGGATTTGGTGGCCATATCGGGGCGGAACGTAACAGCTCCGCAATTTCTCGTCAAGTATATAAGGTATAGCGTCCGCCGCCAACCGTGCGCACTGCGGCCCTAAGTTCGAGCATCGTCAACATGGCGGAAACAGAAGGAACGGAACGTCCGAGTGCGCGCGCCAAGGCGTCGGCCGTGTCACGTCCGGCAGCCATCTGCGCGAGCAAAGCACGTTCGTCAGGCGCGAAGTTCTCAAGTGTCGGCAGTGTGGTTTGTCGCGGCTTAAGCCCGAGCGCGACCGCAATGTCTTCCGGACAGGTGATCGGCGTCGCGCCGTCACGGATCAATGCGTGTGGTCCCACGGAATTCGGCTGCAGGATCGGGCCGGGCACGGCCCAGACGTCCCGGCCCATTTCGAGCGCCAGCCTTGCCGTGATCATCGCGCCGGATTTTTTCGGTGCCTCGATCACGAGGACGGCGCGGGAGAGCGCGGCGATCAGGCGGTTGCGTTCCGGAAAATGATGCGGCAGGGAAGGGGAGCCCGGTGCATATTCGCTGGCGACAGCTCCGCGTTCCGTGATCCGTTTCGCCAGTCCGGCGTGCGCGCGAGGATAGATGGAAGCATCGTCGATCCCACTTCCAACCACGGCGACCGTCGTGCCGTCCGTGCGGAGCGTCGCTTCATGCGCCGCGCCGTCGATACCAAGCGCCAAACCGCTTACGACCGGCAGTCCGAGCCGGACGATTTCAGGTACCAGCACATCGACGCAGGATCGCCCGTACGCGCTCATGCGCCGCGTCCCCACGACGCCGATGCCGAGCGTCTGCGGCAAATGTCCACGCACGAAAAGACGCTTCGGCGGGGGAGAGGCCTGTTCAAGATCCGGACACCATTCCGGATCGCCTGGGCACAGCATATGGAGGCGCATAGTCTCCACGGCCTAACAAAACTAGCTGTTTTGTGGCAATACCCCCTTTCTTTGTTAAAGATCATTGACAAAAGTGGCATTTTATGATATCTTTCGGCCACGCAATCCCGCGTATTTCAGGCCTTTCAACCGCTACCGCCGGATCATCCGGCAGAAGGAGGTGCCATGCAGGCATCCTCGCCACGTGTCCAAAAGAACGCCTTTTGTAGCCGACTCACGGCCGACTGCACCAGCGTGGTGGAAGACATCATCTTCACCCACAAGGCTGCGGTTGGTGAAAAACCCGCCCACTGGCACGCACGCATCCTGGACAGCAGGAACGGCGTGGATGTACACCTGCGTGACGGACTGACTCCTCCCAACGACGACAAGCCGTTCCTGGCCGACGTCGAAGTGAAGGAGAGAGTCGTGGACGGAAGCAAGAGCTACGTCTATCTCAACCTCTATCCGCCCGCTTCCAAGGACGCGCAGTTCCTCGTCCGGGTCACGCGTACGCCGATCGACATGAGTGGCGTGAGCGCGGAGTCCCGCAAGGACAAGGAGAATTACGTCGATCAATGCGTCGACGCGAACGGCACCGTGACGATCTTCAAGCTCAAGAAGTAACCTCAGACCGGCGGGTGCCGCGATTCATCGTGATCGCGGCACCCACCACATCTTTTCCGCACACACAGATTACGCCTCCATTTTTTCTTCCATGACCTTCACCAAAAGCTGGCTCGGCTACGACCTGCCGTACGATACGATCGAAGCGCATCCGGCAGTGCGTACGCTTCGCGCCCAGGGCATCGAAAAACGCATCAAGGCTCCCGAATACCACGTCACCGCGGGGTATTTCGAGGCAGTCTCGCTTGAGGCGCTCATCGAATTCCTGGCCAAGGCCGAAACCGAGCGCGGCGCTTCCTTTGCGGAAGCCGTGCTGTCGTTTGACGGTTACGGGTTGATCGACACGCCGCAGGGCAAGTACGCGTATTTTTCACCAGCCTCGGGCGGCGCGCAGGCAGCAGCTGATATCAAATCGCGCTTGGTGTCTTCTTCCTTGTATGACGCCGCGAAAAACTGCCGCGATCTGCATCTCTCGATCGGCGGCCACGACCCGTTTTCGCAAGACAAGCCGAAGCGCGGACCTCTCAAGCAGCCGTTCGAACTGAAGGGCCGTTTGACGTTCGTCGGTAACGACGGCAAGAATTTCCGCCGCTACTTCTGGGATTCTTCCTCCAAAACGTTCATCGAAGAAAAGAAAGCGAACGAAGTAAAAGAGGAAAAACCGCTTCCGGCAAAACAAGAAGAAAAGATTGTCGTCGAGACGAAACCGCTTCCGGCAAAACAAGAAGAAAAGAAACCGGAAATCAAACCGGAAGTGAAGAAGCCTGAACCCCAGGCCGCGCCGTTGGCCATCAAAAAAATCGCGATCTTCCCGAAGATCCAGCCGGACACCGCCTGCGCCGTTTTCTTGCTCCGCACGTACGGCGAGAAACTGTTCCCCGGCGCGTCCGCGGCGGAAATCGAATTCATGACCGCGCTGCCCGTCGGAAAAACCGCGGACGATTTTGAAAAAGAAGGCGTTCTCTTGATCGACCTCGGGAAATCCCGCTTCGATCATCACACCGACGCCCACGGTCGCCGCACGGATTGTGCGTCCACCATGATCGCGAAGGCGCTCGGCATCGCCGACAAGCCTGAACTGCGCAAGTTGCTTCAATACGTGAAGCGCGACGACTTGGAAGGCAAGGGTACTTTGTCGACCGATCCGCTCGACCGCGCCTTCGGCCTCTCGGGACTCATCATGACGATGAACCGCGTCCACGCGGAAAATCCGCAGGCGGTTCTTGAATTCGTCGTTTCCGTTTTTGAAGCGCACGTCTTCGAAGAACATCATCGCCAAGTGGAAATGCCGGCCGAATGGAAAGGCCTGTTGGCTTCCGGCAAAGGCAAGGAGCTGTCCGTGCAAAAAGACGGCCGCAGCCTCCGCGTCATCGGACTCGAATCCGACAACGTGAGCCTGCCGGGCTTCCTCCGCGCCTACGCCAAGGCCGACGTGATCGTCCAGCGCCTCGGCTCCGGACACACCAACGTCATCACGCGCCAGGACGCCAAGATCGATCTCAAAAAACTCACCATGGCGGTTCGCAAGGAAGAGGCCGCGCGCAAGAATGTGACGTTGCCGACTGAAGAAGCCGTACTGACCAAACCCAATCACCTTGAAGGCGTCGAGGAATGGTTCTACGATACGGCGGCCACCACGCTTCAAAACGGCGGCGTGCGCCCGATCGGTGTCACACCGACCCGTATCGATTTCCCGGCTTTCCTGCGCCTTGTCCAGGCGCATCTCTAAACGAAAACGCCCCGATCTCTCGGGGCGTTTTTATTTCATCGGTTGTAGAGATTCATCGCCTTGACCGGCCCGTCCTTCAGCGCCGCATCGACGGCGTCCGCGGCGCGCAGGATCATCGCTTCGGCTGCCTCGCGCTCGTCAGATCCGAACGGTTGCACGACGTAATCCTCGATCGGCACCGGCGTCGCAGGGCGGCCGATACCGAGACGGAAGCGCATGAAAGCGGGTGCACCGAGCCGTTCGATGACGGAACTCACGCCGTTGTGACCACCTGACGAACCGCCTTCGCGAATGCGCAAATGTCCGAGCGGCAAATCGAGGTCGTCATGAATCACCCAGACATGCGAAGCGGGGATCTTGTGATACTTCGCGCAGGCGGCGACCGACGCGCCCGACAAGTTCATGAACGTTTGCGGCTTGAGCAACAGGGTGCTTTTTCCAGATACCGATCCTTTGCAGATC
>CAYFZV010000017.1:0-845 GCA_964347735.1 uncultured Gammaproteobacteria bacterium | reverse complement strand
TCGCCGTCGAAACGTGCGTCATAATGCCCGCACTCCCAGCGCTCGGCCAACAGATCAGCAACGCGAAACCCGACGTTGTGACGCGTCTTTTCATACTTCTTTCCGGGATTGCCGAGGCCGACGATGAGATACATGGCTCCAGTCTACCGTTTTTGATAGACTGCTTCCACTATGCCCTCCTTCGAAACCCCTCCCACCACCCCGTCTCCCGAAGCCGCAGATCACAAAAAACGGCACGAAGCTTTTCTTTCGAAAGATCAGCGGCACATCAATCTGTATCTCGGATGGGTTTTCAAATATATCGACGAGGCCAAGAAGAAAGGCGTGCTCGAGAAGACGAACGATGAGATCGAGGCGGCGAAAGCAGAGGGCGATAAAGACTTGGCGTTTCTTTCCCAGTACGGGATCCGCACGTTCGAATCGGCTATCGACGATTGGGACGCGAAAATTCCCAAGGAAGGTCGCGAGCAATTCTTGAGAGAGTACAAGGATTTTTGCGACGTCGTCGCCGAGCCGGAACTCCGCGTTCGCCTCCTTTCCAAAATGTGCTCAATGGACGCCAATGATCCATGGGAACAACGCGAAAATTTTACGCGCCTCATGTACGAGCTCTACGGCCGCGAGAAGGTGCTTTCCCGCGATCCGGAAACCGGCGAGGAGAAAGGTTTTCTCAAACTTGAAGGCCAAGCCGATCTCGTCGAGGCATGGAACATCAAAGGCAAGTGGGGTTTCAGTGAGGAAGAGTTTGAAGACATCCGAAAACAGATTCCCGAACTCCGTGAGAGGCTTTTGAAATATGATGATGAGCCGCTTGTGGCACCGGTGCTCACGCCGTATCTGCCAGA
>CAYFZV010000016.1:0-13491 GCA_964347735.1 uncultured Gammaproteobacteria bacterium | reverse complement strand
TCCATCGTCCTCGAAGCGATGGTGCTGCCTTGGAAATTGATCATGAAAAAACGCGTTCGATCGTTTTTAGTGGGCCAAGAAAAAAAGACCGGCCAGGTGAGGCCGATCAACGAGGGGTGAGCGAGATGATCTGTGCGAGCAGGTTGCCGAGGTGTTCCGACTGCGCCTTGGCGCGAAGCTGGTTCTCCTCATGTGAATGTTCTTCCGAGTCCGTGTTGGTCACGAAGGCGATCGGCACCGTTCGTACGTCGGGATAAAGGGAAGCTACGCACGCCTCTGGCAGGACGCTCATGCCGACCACTCCGACGCGCCCGTCCGGTACGAGCAGGCGCAGAATGGACTTGTCATACCTCCGTCCTTCGAAGAAGGGGCCGCGCAGCATCACATGACCGCCGCGACGGAGCGCAAGCGGTCCGTGGAGTTGGTAGATGCGAGTCATGAGCTCCCGGTCGATCGTGTCTTCCGGTGAGAAGAATTCGCCGGCGAACATCGGCATCTCCGGTGCGAAAATCGTGACGAATCCGTTGATCAGGACGATGTTGCCGACCTTGATCTCCGGCTGCAGACTGCCGGCGGCGCATGTCAGGATCAGTGTTTTCACGCCGAGTTGGATCAGCATCTCGATCTGCAGGCGCACCATCGCGTGCAACTCGGCATCAGCAGGACGTTCGTTCAGATGGATGCGTCCGCGTAGAGCGACGACCGGAACCTCTCCAAGCGTGCCGCAGATGACTTCGCGCGCGTGCCCTTCGAGCGGATCGAGCGCACCGAAGCCGGGAATCTCCTGAAAGGGGATACGCCGCACTCTTTCCAGCTGCAGTGTATCGCCCCAGCCCGTGCCGAGCACGAGACCGACGGTGGGATTGGGCATCAGTGGTGGAAGCCGTTTTTTGAGGAATTCAGCCGCCTTCTTTGCCGCTTCTTCGCTTTTCGCGTGTCGCATTGAAAGATCTCCTGTGGTTGTGCAGGCGCACGCTACGCAAAAACTGGCCGCATGTCAACACGTTCCTTGTCATGAATGCTTTTTCATGGTACGACGCTTCCCGGAGGAACCATGACCCTGCCGTCGAACGATCATTCTCTCGCCGAGTGCTGGAATCCGCATTATCACGGCGAGACGTACAAATCCGCATCCGCCCAGATCTTTCGTGCCTGGTATCTCAAAGAATATCCGAGCAGCACTCCGACGGAACGGCTTGTGGCCGCACCGCTCTGCATCTTCTCCGGCGTCGTTCACTCGCCGTATACCTGCACCGAGAAAAGCCTCGGCGGCATCTATGCGGTCTGCACGAAATGCTTCATGGTAGCGCGATGCGGATCTGATGATACGCATGGATTGCGGCCGAGATGCGGCGAGTGCGACAAGAAACTCACCTTCGCGGATTGTTTCCAGCCGGTCTTGAACGGCATCAAGACTTCCGACACAGAGCTGCGCAAGCTCGTCGATCCGGCCAAAGATCCGGCCCTAACGGTCGCAGAGATTTGTTCGTTGAGCAAGAACGGCGTGACGTACGGACGACTGGCGGGATCGATCCTGATCCTGACGGCCGAGCTCAAGATCAGTACCGGTCACTATGTCGATCCGGCTGGGTACAAGATCGATAGTGGCGTCCATCATGCGAACATCGAGAATGTGTTCTTTCGCGACCGCTGGGTCACGATTGATCCGCACCAAGCGCTCCCGGCAGCGGTCATCGTCCGAGAAGGCCATACCGTGCTTGCGGCGCGAGGGGTCTCGACCCATCCGGCGAGCGGAAGACGACTTGCGGAACTGCTTGCAATGGATGAAGCTGCTTTCAAGAGACAGGCCGTACTCTCGCTCGGCACCCTGCTCAACACCCCCGACGACTAAGCGCTTTCACACAGGCGCTTTTTTTGTTACGTTGAGCGCATGAACAGAATTTTCACGATTGTGATGGTTGCACTGCTGCTCGGTGCAGGCTGCGTCTCCGCGCCGGCTTCGGATATGCCAGCTGCGCAGTTGCCCGAATCCGTACCGGATGTGCGACAAGAATCCGCCTTCGGCGCGCCGCTGGCGCGGGCGAACGAGCGCGTCACGAAAAAACCGTTCGGTCTGTACGTGACGCCGAAATCGTCTCCGGTCAGCCCCGAACGTTTCAGCGGCTATCACGTCGGCGTTGATTTCGAAACGTTCGCAGATGAACAGGAGATCGACGTATCGATCTCGGTCATTTGCGACGGTCCGCTCGTCGTGAAGAAAACAGCCACGGGCTACGGCGGACTCGCGGCCCAACGTTGCATGCTCGATGATGCGCCGGTGGTCGTCGTGTACGGGCACATGAAACTTTCCAGCATTGGCGCAAAAACAGGGGAGATCTTGAAACGCGGACAGACGCTCGGCGTGCTGGGCAAAGGGTACAGTGCCGAAACCGACGGCGAGAGAAAGCACCTGCACCTCGGCATCCACAAAGGCGAGGCAATCACGATTCTCGGCTACGTACAGAAGAAATCCGATCTCGAGAGCTGGCTTGACGCGAGGCTCCTTCTTCCTCTGTAATGGAAGCGTATGGACGTCCGGCTCGAAGCCTCATGGAAAGAACAGCTGAAGGAGGAGTTCGAGAAGCCGTATTTCAAGCGCCTCGCGGAATTCGTGCGCCAGGCCTACGCGTCACAGACCGTCTATCCGCCGCCGAAGCGCATTTTCGCCGCGTTGGAATCGGTGCCTTTTGACCGGGTGCGCGCCGTGATTCTCGGACAGGATCCGTATCACGGTCCCGGCCAGGCCCACGGTCTGTGCTTCTCGGTGCCGGACGGCGTGCCGAAACCCCCGTCGCTCCAGAACATCTTCAAGGAGATTAAAAGCGATCTCGGCGTGTCGGTTCCGGAAAGCGGGAATCTCCAGCACTGGGCTGATCAAGGCGTGCTGCTGCTCAACGCAACACTGACCGTCGAAGCCGGTAAAGCCGGATCGCATCAGGGGAAGGGTTGGGAAGAATTCACCGATGCCGTCGTGAAGAAGCTCAACGAGCATCGTGATGGGATCGTCTTCCTGCTCTGGGGCGCGTACGCGCAGAAAAAAGGCGCGCACATCGACCGGAAAAAACACCTGGTCCTGCAAGCGCCTCATCCCTCGCCGCTTTCGGCCCATAACGGTTTCTTCGGGTGCCGGCATTTCAGCCAAACGAACGCCTACCTGGCCTCGAATGACCAGGAGCCGTTCTCCTGGGTCGAAGGCGCTCCGAAAGAAGTCGACGTGCGCGACGTCCAATGGTAATGACTATGACTCTCGATCTCACCAAATCCGAATTGGAGCGCTTGCTCGAGCTCGCCGCGCTGGGCGATTGGCTCGTCAACGGCCATCGTCTTGAGGACGATCGTACGTTGGTGCACGATGAATCCCTGCAAAAACTCTATGCGCTCGCCGCCGAGGAGGGTTTGGGGTATCTCGTCGCGGCCGACGAACGCACCGGAGGCTTGAAGCCTTCCGAGGCGCTGATGGCGCGGCTCGCGCTGGCCGGCTATGTCGCGGAATACGACGAATGCGTTTTTTGGGACGAGCTGGCGATCCGTTTGGCGGAACGCGACCTGCGTAACGAGATCGGCCAGGTGATGTTCGACGCGTTGCCGCCGCGCGCGCGTCAGGAGCGCGTCGACGCGATGGCGGAAGCGTACGATCTGGAATTCAACACGTACGGCGTCGAGCGCATGCGCTTCGAGAACATGCGCCGCGCCCGTGCCATGCACGACGGCCTCACCGAGCGCTTGCTCAAGCTGTTTGACGACAAGAACGACGCCACATGAAACTTATCGAATTCGTCGGAATGCCTCGGAGCGGGAAATCCACGCAGGCCGAACTTTTGAAGAAAGCGCTCGAGACGCGCGGAAAAAACGTGATCCTCATCACGGACCGCGAGCATATGGCGCGCCTGACGGTGCCGCCGCAGGAATCCCTGGCCTTCGCGCTTTCGTATTACGGCCAACTGCTCGATACGTACTATTCCTACAAGGACCGATCCGAAATCATGATCATCGACCGCGGTTGGAGCGACGCGGCCGTCTGGGCCGACGTCTATCGTGCGATGAAAGTGGTCACAGACACGGAAGCGACCGCGCTGGCGGACTGTTTCGCGCGTTTCGCCGGCATGGCGACGGCCGTCATCTGCATGGATCTCGCGCCGGAAGCCTCGCTCGAGCGTCACCGTGCGACGCTCCACGAGAATGTCGACGATGTTGCCATGAATCCCGAATGGCTCTCCACACTGCACGCCGCGTACACGACGCGCAAGGAGCGTTTCACAAACCCTCTTGAAATCGACGGTGCGCAATCTTCGGAAGATGCGCACGCCCGCATCATGGCTTTTTTGGAAGCGACGGGTTCGGTCTAAGCGAAAAAGAAAAAGACCGCAATCAGGCGGTCTCGTAGAACCACGGCAGCTTCATGCCGGGAAAGTCGACATGCGTGCTCGTCGGAAGCAGCGGCAGGTACTGCTCGCGTGCGAAGCTGCTCCAATCGATTTCCGACAGCGCCATCCAACCCGCTTGCGCGTCGGCCATGGTCGGGAATTCCCAGACGCGGGCCCCGATATCATGCCGGAAAAGATGGATGAGAAACGCGGTGCGTCCAGGCGGCGCGTCTTTGATTTCCAGGAGTTCCTGGTAGCTTTGGACCGGCGCTTCGCAATCGGTGCAGGCATAGCGGTGTTGCGCGATGTCGAAGTGCGTGCGCATCCCATAGCCGCCGTGATGGACGGTACGCGTGCCGTTGTCGTTGATCGTCACGGTCTCTTGCAAAGGGCACCTCCGAGGGCTAGGCTACCTGCCGTGGCACGTTTTGCCAAGGAGTCCGCCATGTTTTTCTCAATCGCCCCGTTGTCACTCGTACGACGCACCTGGTGGATCACGAGGATCGAAAGTGCCGTCGTACACGGAAACTACAGCGACACCGAAGTGCATCGCGAGGTACGGACCAGGGTCGACACGGAAGAAGAGGCGTATCTTGTCGCCTCGCTGACGGAGAATGGCTATCATGCGCCCGCTCTCGACTTTGATTTCACTGTCGAGACCGAACTGCTTGAAGACGGCGTGACGCGCCTCTCGTTTCCTGGCCGCGTCGTGTCTGCACAACGCTGGGACAAGCTGCTCAAGCGCATGGCGGATCTCGGGATGCTTCGTGCTGGTTTTGAAACGGATGAAGCTGTTTGGATGAGCCCGATCGGTCCTTTGAGGAATGGTATGTGCATCGAATTGGCCGTTCCGGTCCATGTGCTGTCGTCGAGCACGGCCGGTCATCACCATGTCTATATCGACGTGGAAATGAAATGGTCGAAGTACTGGAAGCTCTGCAAGGCGATGGGGGACGCCGGGTTGCTCGAACGGGAGTTCGTGGAGCTCGCGAAGAGTCATGGCATGAGCATGTTGCTCAAGCCGGGCCTGACCAAGTTGCAGTTGCGCGCGAGAGGCATTCCGTTGCCGGGCGTGATTCCGCAAAGACAGACGCTGGAGTACGCGAAAAAGTGAACGCACTCGACCCTTTCTTTCACAAAGAGAGGGTTCTTTATTTCTTGATGGCGACGAGTGCGAGGAACATTGGGATCTCCAGTCTCGCGACATTTTCCGCTTTGGCTTTCGGACCCGAATCACTCGTCTTGTGCGACGTCCATTCTTCGAGATTTTCGATCACGAAGCCGTTTTTAGAAAGTTCCTGCGCGTATGCCTGGAGAGGCCGGTGATAGGAATGGGTCACGATGCCGGGCTTCGAACCCGGATGCGCCTGCACCGGAACATCGTAACTGCCGAGGTATTTATCGACGCGGCGGTACTGCAGCTTGCGGTTTTCATCCCAACCCCAGCCGCTTTGGCGCAGCTGGCGGAAGGCCGGGTGGTTCATCACGATCACGAGCCGTGCGCCGGTTGCGAGTACCTTGGCTGCGTCGCGGAAAACAGGGGCGATGTCGTCGATGTTCTGGATTGCCAGGATGCAGGTCGCGCCGTCAAAAGAAGCGGCCGGGTATTTCGACGCGAAATTCCGTGCGTCAGCCACGGCGTACTCGGCGTTCTTCGGCGCGCGCGTTTTGGCGCGTTCAACGAGCGAAGGAGCCGCATCGAAGCCGGCGACGCGCACGCCGGGCTTGCGTGCGATGAGGCGCGTGAATGCGCCTTCGCCGCAAGCGATGTCGAGATAGCGTTTGCCCGAAGCGGGGGAGAGCAGTCGTTCGGCGCCTGGAAAGACCACGGCCTCCTGGACGGTGTTCTCCGTATCGAGATAGGAGCCATACCAGCGCGAAACGCCTTCCCAGCTCGTTTTTGGGCCGCGTGCTGCGCCATGCGGTGCGGGACCGCGTCGCGGATGGCGTGCGTGGAATGTTTTTTTCGGCTTCATATTGACCGGCGCGGGGGTGCGCACTACAGTGAAGTATCGTTCATTTATCGCACGTTCAACTGCCTTTCGCAAGGAGTGGTGCATGCCCATCAATTATCCTGCTGTTGTTGCCGAGGCGTTTCAATTGCTGACGGATGCGCCCACGCATTTCACCGCAAAGATCGATTACGCGCTGAGCCCGTATCGCGCGCAGTTCCGTCTGATCATTGAGGCGGGCGGGCAGCGGTCATCAGCCATGCTTTCTCTTCATCTCGAGAAGAAGCGCGTCGACTGGCATCGCACGACCCCATGGCTGTTCGGTCGACAGCATCGCGGTGCAGGCGCGCTCGGTGTCGTGGTTCTTTCATCTCCGTTCCTGCTTATCGGCGCGCCATACATCATTGCACGCCGCAAGCTCTACGACTGGAGCGAACGTCGGCACGGCATGACGCGTCATGCGATCGCGCTGCTCGAAGCGCTACGCGGAGAACTGACCGATGATGAGAACGATCTTCTCGTCGAGGTCTTCCGAAACGAATACGCGCACGGGCTGAAGATGAGTCGCCAAATCGACTTGGTCGAAGCGAAGGCGGTGCTTTCCGACGCCGTACTCCACGCGCACGCCTCTCATATTTCCGGAGGTGGATGGTACGAAGAGTGCACGTGGGTGGATGGCGATGGCGAGATCGTCGGTGAGGCTCGGATAGAGTGGTTGAAAGATCGTGACAACTCGCACTTCCTCGTGCGTGTGCTTGGTTCGCGGTTCCGCGGAGGCAAAGCGGAGATCCTGCTCGGCTGCTTCGCAAGCTGCAATGTTTCGCACGACGACGAAGTTTCGAATCAGGAATGAACGTAGAACGGCCCTCCGCGGCCGTTTTTTGTATTGACGGTGCGGGATTCCGATGGTACGGTGCGGCGCTGCCTCGCGTGAGGCAGCGATCATCGACAAAGGAGTCGCCCATGACGTTTTTCGGTTTTGACGCAGAGCCGTTTCCGGACGATCGCCCGTGCGCATCAGTCGCTTTTCCGCGCTGGTTGCGCCGCGACGCGTTCGAAGCGCGCGCGGCGGCCGAGGGTCTGACGATCGAGGAGAGCGTTGTTGCGGTGGGTTCAGAAGAACTTCTCCGCAGAGTGCCCGTGTGGATCCTGCGCACCGCCGACGGCGGAGATCGGGTGTTTCCGATCACGCTGGTCGAACACCTGCTTGGCGCGCAACCCGGCTATCTCCAGAAACTGACCGCGATCAGCAATCTGCGTATGCTTCCGTTCTTCATGCTGAAGGACGAGCGCGCGCGGTATTCGACCGTGCTCTCATTCTCGTCCGACAGGGCGGCCAACCAGCAGCTAAGTTATGAGAAACCGATGGAGGCGTACGGCAAGATCTTGCGGCGGTTGCACGGGCTCTACGGCCACGTCTTCTGTCTGCATCTCAAGTACGATGCGAACATCTTGACGCCTCCTCCGGCCGACGCCAAAGGGACGATCAACCTCTACATCAACATGCGTCCGCCGGGAGACGGCGGCGAAGTGAGACGGAGCGAGATCTTCTGCCTGGCGATCGGTTCCAATGTCGACGGGTGGCCGTGCGCCACGCCGGCGCGCGGTGTCGGCACGGTCTTGAACGATTCCGCCGGTGTTCCGGTGGTGCAGGTGGTCGGACGCAACGCGTTCCTGTTCGTTCCCTTGTGCGGATCTTTCAATCCGTACACCAGCGAACGGATCTTCTGGCGGCTCATGGATGCCGCGCTTCAAGGCATCGAACTTGAATCCAAGCACGTCGAACCGCACACCGATCCGGACGCGCTGGCCGATCAGGCCAGGGAATGGATTACGAACTGGCCGAAGGCCGTCGAAGACACGATCGAGAAATCCCAGAAAGAAATGACCGATGCGCTGCAGCTTGCCGCGCTGAAGCATCGAGAGGTGAATGAATTGCGGAGCGCGCTTGTGTTTCTGCGAGAGAACAGCCTTGTCCAGGAGACGCTCGCGCGGATGCCGGAAGATTTCCGGCGTATGCAGTCCATGGCACAGGTCGCCCGCATCTGGGTGGCCGACAATGGGGTGCATATCGAAACGCGCGACGTCGTCATCGAGCGGAACAACAGGAGATTCCTGATCGGCCCGCTCATGATACGCATGTCGAACCGCGCGTCGGTGTATGTCTGGTCGGAAAACCCGAAAGGCCCTGACCAGGCGCCGCATCCGCACGTCGACCGGCTCGAGGATCCGTGTTTCGGCAATGTCGGGGCCAAGATCACGAAGCTGCTCGGCGAGCACCGCTATGCCGACGCGCTTGAAGTGATCCTGGCCTGGCTCGTGCGCGGTTATTCGCCGGAGCTGACCTTGCGCAAGATCGAACAGTGGCCGGAGATCGACGCGCAGGGGAATCTCCTGCCGCCGGGACCGGTCGAGGTCATTACCATCGAGGGACTTGAACCGCTTCGACCGTTTTTCAAGCGGCTCGCGAATATCGGCATCGATCTCGGGCCGCTGATCAACGAACCCAAGACGGAAACAACGGAGGACGTGCCATGAACGAAGAGGAACGAGGGCTCAATCATTCCCAGCATCGGACGATCTTCGTGCCGTCGGCCGCGCGGCCTGTCACGCTGATCGGCGCCGGAGGCGTCGGCAGCCTGATCGCGGTGCAGCTCGGCAAGATGGGTGTGCGGGATCTCGAAGTCTTCGACGACGATTTCGTGGCATCGCACAACATTCCGGCGTCGGCGTACGGGCTGCAAGACATCGGCAAGACCAAAGTCGAAGCGCTCGGACAGCGATTGAAGGATGAGTGCGACTTGGAAATCGTACGGCACGCGCATCGCTGGACGCCGAACGAATCGCTGCGCGAAACGATTGTGATGTGTGTCGACAAGATGGACGAGCGTCATGCAGTATGGGAAGCCTGCAAGCGGGATCCGCTGGTCGATCTCCTGATCGACACGCGTGTGGCCGCGGAATTCATCCGCATCTACGCGATCGATCTTACGGACCGCGAGGCGGTCGCGGAATATGCGCGCTCCGTGCGCTACGCCTCGTCCGAGGCCGCGCACACGCAGTGCGGGCAACACGGCATCGCGCACGTCAACGGCTTGGCCGCTTCAGTGGCCGTCGGCATGTTGACCGCGCGCTGGATGCGTGGTGAAATACCGAAGCGCTGCTTCGAGTTCACCATGTCCGAAGTGCGCGAAGTTCCCCTCTAGACCAGGAGCGTACATGGCCAAGAAGATCGAAATCACCGTTGTCGTCGTGCCCGTCACCGGCAAGTCCACCACCAAGAAGGTCAAGTTTGCCGCAAGCGGCGCGTCGGTCGGCGAAGCGCTGAAGCAGGCCGGCGTCGATCCGAACCAGAAGACGATCCGCGTCGGAGGCAAGGAAGTCGATCTCGACCACCACATCGGTCCGAACGCCCAGATCGAAGCGCGCGACAGCGTCCCGGCCGAGGCACTCGACCCCGCGGCAACCACCGTCCGGGTCAGCGAGCGTCCGCAGGGATCCTGAAGCGCATCGCAGCGCAAGCTCCGTTTCTCACGGAGCTTTTTTCATTGACAAAAAGCCTTTTCCGCGATAGACCATGTGCGGGAGGGTACCCATGAAGACGTTCTTTTTGACCTTGATTTCCTGGCTTGTACTGGCCTGCGGTTCGAAAGAATCGCCGATCCCCACAGAGACGGCTGAAGCGCCTCCGAAGGCGCCGACGCCGCCCGCGCTACGGACCGTGCGCTTGTTCGTTGCTCCGCTCTCGGATACCGGGAATGTCGGCGCGCGCTCCAAAAACAGCATGGACTATTTCTCGCTCGGCCTCTCGCTTTTCGCGACGAGCCGTTTCGAGGAATTGTCGGACGACCCCGCATTCATCAAAACGATGGCCGACGCCGGACTCAAGTTCGAGGTCGTAACGGGACCGCACGTACTGACGGAAGAGTCCGCCAAGCTCCTGCTGGAGAGGCCGGATGACATCCCTGCGCCCGCTGTCCACGCTGCCGCGAAACGCGCTGGCGCAACGCACGTGCTCGATGGATTTTTCATCGGTCGCGTTGAAGATTGGATGCTGGGCGTCGTGCTGTTTGAAGTCGGTCCGGATCGGTTGAAAGAAATCGGACGCTTCGCAGATCGGAAGAAGATCTTCGCATGGAAGCGTGACGTGCCGAAACCGGAACGTCCGGGCGTGCAGATCGGCACCGTGCACGCGATGTTCGGCGCTCTCACGGCCAAGGCGTTCGGCGCAGCGCAACTGCCGCTCTCGAAAGAAGCGGTCTCCGCGCTTTCGACGCCGCAGACGCCCGACACTGTCTCATTCATCGCGCTTGCGCGTGCCTACCGTGCGTTCTTTCTCCATCCAGCGCTCTCCGACGGGAAACGCGACGACGAAGGGAAGCACATGAAAGCCGCCCTCGAAGAAGCCCGGAAAGCAGTCAACGTCTGGCCGGACTACCAGTCGGCCCGACGTCTCTACGCCTGGCTCCTATGGCAGACGGGCAGTCCCGAAAAAGCGCGGCTGCATTTCCAGGAAGTGATCCGCCGGGATGAAGAAGCGAAACCGCAGCGTCCGAAGGATTTTCGATCCCTCGTCGCGCTCGGGCGCATCGACATCGCGACCGATCAGCCGGATGCCGCGCGGCAAGAACTCGCAGAAGCCGCCAAGCAGCGTCCCAGCGATCCGACCGTCCAGTACTGGCTCGGCATGGCCTATGCCAAGCTCGGCCGCGTGGACGAAGCGATCAAAGGGTATGAATTCAGTCGCTCGCTCGATCCCGCCAACCTCGACACGCGCCGCGCGCTTGCAAGCCTCTACGCCGGTGCCAAGCGCTATGCGGACGCCGCCACGGAATTGGAGGTCGTCGTGAAAGAAGAAGTGAAGAATCTCGACGCGCTCATGATGCTCGCCGCCTGTCACCGCGCCGCCGGCGCGCTCGACAAGGCGCTGGTCACCTACGACCTCGGTCTCACGCGTATGCCCGGCGACGTCAGGATCGCGAAGCTGAAGAAGGAAACGGAAGAGGGGCTCGGAGCGAAGCTGGCCGCATTCATTTTCAAGACCGACGCGCTGCGCGCCAAGATGGAAACGGATCGGCAGGATTTTCAAGCCGCCGTGAACGACGGCACCTGGCTGCTCCATCACTTGAAAAAAGAAGAAGCCTGCGCCGACGGATTTGCCGGTTCCGACTACCTCTTCGCCAAAACGGCGGGTGAGGATCGGTACAAGCCCGCAGGACGTGAGTTCCAACGACGCGCCTCGGACATTCGCGAGGCACTCAAAGACGGAGCGGGCTACCTGCTCACTCCGGACGAGCTTGCCAAAGCGGAAGATGTTCTGCTCTACGAAAAGAAAGCGCTTCGCGATTACCGCGAGATGCTCACGGCCTTCAACGGCACCTTCAAGCCCATGCTCGAACGCGCCGGCTGCGAGACACATCCCGACAAGATCCGTTTCGCGAAGATCGAAGAGATCCGCGCACGCAACGCCCACCGCGTGGTGTCGATGCCGGAACCGCCGAAACGCGACAGCTCCGGCATCTCGCCGGTCGTGCCCAACGGCGCGGTCGACAACGTCACGTTCTACGTGCGGAACGACACCCCGGACGAGATCACCCTCGTGCTCGACGGCAAAGCGCTCGAACCCTCGATCGCTCCGCATCGAAAACCGCTCAAGGGAGAGAGGGAAGAGAAGTTGCCGCAGTATTCGACCCCGGTCGGGCGGCATACGCTCTGCCATGTCCGCAAGAACGCGAAACCTGAATGCGTGGGCCAAAATGTCCGCACGCTCATGATCGAAGAGAGCATGGTCTACCACCTCCAAGTCCAATGAATTAGCCTCCGCCAGCATGGTGGAGGTGTTTTTTTGATTGACACGGAGGGTCCGTAGGGATATATAAGGAGGTTATTCCGAGGGGGTATCCCTCGGAACGTCGTACGTTCACACCGTGCAAGAGGGAGTCGACAATGCTGTCTTGGCTGAAACGGCTGCTGGAACGCGTGAGGTTCGCCGTCCGGGTCGTCCTGGCCTTCCTGATCGTGATCGCGCCGCCGCTCATCACGCTGTACGTCGCTCTTAGGTGCGACGCCTCGGCATGGTTGAGCTTCGTGCTTGCGGTCTGCGTCGATCCCGCTCTGCTCCTGCTCTGGGCCTTGTGCAAAGGTTCCGGCTGGGTCGCGGCGCGTGTTTCTGGCTTCTTTTGGAAGTTCCGTTCCGTGCGCCGTGCCGTCTTCATTGTTTCAGCGCTCGCCGCCATCGCGGTTGCGGGCTGGAACATCACGCACATGGGCGACGACGCCTGGATCTTCATCGCCTGCGAAGCGGTCGGCACGACCGCGCTGGCGTTGGCCGTCTTTCTCTCCGGAGAAAGGACGCGTCTCGAAACACGCGCGCGCAAGGCGTTCGGTCAGCAATGGTCCGGACGTTTCGGCAAGTTGCGCGTCATCGTCTGGCTGGCCGCCATCGTCGTGATCGATCTGTGGCTCTACGCTGTCGTCGAAAGTCTGTTGGGCGGCAACTGGATCGTCATCCCGTTGGGTTGGTTCGAGCATCTTCAAGTCTCGCTCGCAGCCATTCCGCCTGTGGTGTTCACGTGCGCGGCCTTGCTCGCGCGCCCGCCGTATCTGCGGCGCAGCGCGCCACGCTGGGTCTTCGCCTTCGAAAAGGTGACGCCCGAGCAGCGCGAACGCATCAGACGCGTGTTCCGCGTCGTGCCGTCCAGGATCTTCGGGCGCAAGCTCAAGGTCGTGGCCGTGACGGATGCGGACGGGCAGAAACACGAAGTTGGAGAACGGTTCGTCTTCGGACGGATGCTCTGCGTGAGCGTGGCGCTCTGTACGCTTCTCTCGGTGGTGGCCCTCTCGGTTTTCGCCGATTGGTTCCTCCCGAGCGTGCCGAGCGACCTTTCGAGCGCGGAAAAGTACCAACCGGTCGTCTCGACGGTCGTCCACGATCGTCACGGCCAGGTGCTCTGCAACTTCTCGCTCGAAAACCGCATCTGGGTGTCGCTCGATAACGTTCCGAAGCACGTGCAGGACGCGTTCGTCGCGGCGGAAGACAAGAACTTCTGGATGCATGACGGCATCGATCCGCAAGGCATCATCCGCGCCGGCGTCAACAACTTCCAACGCGGACACGTCCGCCAGGGAGCCTCGACGCTGACGCAGCAGGTGATCAAGCAGATCGTGCTCAAAGA
>CAYFZV010000015.1:0-14596 GCA_964347735.1 uncultured Gammaproteobacteria bacterium | reverse complement strand
GCGTGCGGCAGCGCGTCGTGCGCGAGCATCGTCCGCAAGCGGCGCACGACAACCTCATGTCCGATGATGCGGGAAAGCGGATCGTTCATACCTGATGCTGGATGCCGAGCACTTCAAGCAGCACGTTCATCGTGCTGTGCGCCGTCCGATCCCACGAATAGCGCTTCACGTTTTCAAAACCGAGCGCCCGGCGGCGTTCCCATTCGGCGGATTCATCCATCAGCAGCTTCATCGCGCGCGCGAGATCTTCCGGCTCGTCCGGTTTGGCGTAAAGCGCCGCGTCGCCTCCGACCTCCGGCATCGAAGCCGCGTTCGCGGCGATGACGGGCGTGCCGCAGGCTTGCGCTTGGAGAATCGGCAAACCGAATCCCTCGTACCACGAGGGTAGAAGCAGCAGCTTGGCTGCCGAGAGCAACGCCGGCATTTCGGCTTCCGGGACGTAGCCGGGCAACACCACTTCTTTTTCCAGCTTGCGGGCGATGATTTCCCGCTTCACGCGCTCGAAACCGAATCCAGGCGAACCAACGAGCAGCAGTTTGACCGGGTCGCCGACGCCGCGCGTGCCCTTGAAGATCGAAAACGCGTGGATGAGATTTACGATGTTCTTTTTTTCTTCAATACGGCCCGCGTACATGAAGAAAGGGCGGGACAAACGGTACTTCGTGAGCACCGTGTCCTTTTCTCCATCCGCGATCTCCGGATAATAGCGGTTCGTATCAACCGCGAGCGGAATCGCGACGACACGTTCCGGCGGCAACTTGTAGCGTTCGAGAATCTCGCTGCGCGAAAATTCGGAGACGGTGATGATCCGGTTGGCGTGCTTCACGGCCAGTCGCGCAGAGTAGCGGTGATAGCGCAGTTCCGCCGGAGGATACAATTTCGGCAAACGTTCAAAACCGATGTCATGGAGTGTCGTCACGACGCGTTTCGGCTTGAAGAGCGGCAATGTGTGCGTCGGCTGGAAAAAGAGATCGACCGGATGCTTCCAGAGCTCCCATGAGAGACGAAACTGATTCCAGAAACGCTGCGAGCGCCAGTACAGGATCTTCCCGTTCCAACCTTGCGGAAACTTCTCGAGACCGTCACGCAGGAATTTTTTCGAATACAGGAGAAATTCCAAACCAGGCACCGTGATCTTCTTGAGCGCTTGGATCAGCTCATACGAATACCATTCGGTACCGGTGCGTTCATGGGCGTTGGCTCGCGAAGCGTCGATGCCGATCAGTGCCATAGGCTAGGATGGTAGCTTTTGCTCGCCTTTGTGCCAATGGCCGTAGACGAAGAGAAGGAAGAGTGTTGCCTTGATCGGCAAATGGCCGAGCAGTTCGCGGAAACCCAGGAAGTAAATCGAGAGCGTGAAGAAGATAAAGGCGACCATGACCGCCGGACGGAACGCGACACGCAAGAGGATGCAGAGCGCCACAGCCGTCTCGACGATAGCGGCGAAAAAGACGAATTGGAGATCGCTCACGCCCAACGTGGCGAGAAAATTGATGTGGTAACGGCCGACGATGTCGAGCGCGAGTTCCGGCCGCAGCCATTTGACCGAAGACAGCACGAGAAAGTTCAGGCCGACGAGAATGCGAAATACTTGGTAGCCCAGTCGTCGGCGTTCCGGCGTATTCCATATGCGCCACGGCCATCGCTTCGTCTCATTCGTGATGAAAAACACGGCCACACCGAGCACCAGGAGTTCTTCCAAGAGATCATGTGTTGGTAAAAACGTGAAACCGGTCGCGAACAGCACGATGAGGATCAAGCTCAATTCCGGATAGAACGGTTCGAGGAAAAGGAAGAGCGTGCCGAGACCCACTTCGACGAACATCAGCACCGTGCCGAACAGACTTGCCGGCAGCGCCAGGTTCGGTGTGAAGAGCATGTCCTGAAGACCGGCGCCCATGAGCGACGCGCCGATCAAGGCGCCCAACACCGCATGCGGATTGATCCGCGCACTGGTCATGCGAGCGTCGACCCAGCGCGTCAATCGGGAACCGTCGAGACGGCGGTCCAGCCAGACGGCGAAGAGAAACAGCGCGGCCGCAACGGCGATCGCCACGAGCGCAAACATCGGATCGACGCGCAGGAACACCGGCGGACCCGGCGGCATCGTGCGTTCGTCCACGTACCACTTCTCATGCGCGAAGGCGCTGGCTCCCGAAAAGAGCAGCACGAGCGCGGCAATGGGCCAACGGTTCCAGTTCCAGCGTAGTCGCATATGTGCGAAGTGTAGCACGAGAAGCGCCTCTAAAAGAAAAGCCCGAGTCAGTACTCGGGCAGATACCGTTCCAGGACGTCCCACATCCAGCGGATGAGGCAACCGCGGTTACGGAGCATGACGATCTCCTCATGGGAGAAGAAGCCCCAGCCGGCGCCTTCGGTCACGCCGGACGGCCACGCGATCGGATCATCCAGCGTCAACACATGGACAACATGCGTGTCCGTCTCGACGAAGCCGCGCAGGGCGAAGCGGACGGGACCGAAACGCTGGCCCGTCTCCTCTTCGAACTCGCGCGCAGCGGCTTCGAAGACGCCTTCGCTCGGTTCGATGCAGCCGCAGCTCGGGCACCATACGAGCGGATTCGTACCCTGACTGTCACGCATCTGCATCAGGTACTTGCCATCATGGTTCCGAGCAATGACCGCCACGACGTGCCGTTTTTCGGACATGGGACCTCCAAGGAACTGGGCCGACCCTACGCGTTTTCTTCCGAAAGATCAAGACCTCCCGTGCGGGGAGGTCTTGTATCAGCGCATCGCCAGGATTGAGCGTTTGTACGATTCCAAATTCTCAAGCGCGATGCCGGTGCCTTTGACGACGCAGAGTTGCGGTTCGTCGGCGACGTAGGCCGGGACACCAGTCGCTTTGGCCAGCAGGCGGTCCAGATTGCGCAGCTGGGCGGAACCGCCGGAGAGGATCATCCCCTTTTCCATGACGTCGGCGGAGAGTTCCGGCGGCGTGCGGCGCAGGACTTCTTTCGTCGCGGCGATCAGCTCTTCAAGCTCGTTCTGGATCGCGTCGGTGACGTCGTCGCTGGTGACGGTGATCGTGCGCGGCAAGCCGGTGATCATGTCGCGGCCTTTGCATTCCATCGAAAGTTTTTCGTCCAAATACAGCGCGGAGCCGATCGTGATTTTGATTTCTTCGGCCGTGCGTTCGCCGATCGTCATGCCGTATTTGCGGCGGACGTGCTCGGTAATGGCGGCGTCGAGCTTGTTGCCGCCGATGCGGACCGAGTCGGAAGCAACGATGCCGCCCAAGGAAATGACGGCCATCTCGGCCGTGCCGCCGCCCATGTCGATGATCATGTGGCCCGAAGGAGAACCGATCGGGATGTCGGCGCCGATGGCGGCCACGACGGGTTCTTTGATGATGTACGCCGCACGGGCGCCTGCGGCGATCGTCGCGTCGATGACGGCGCGGCGTTCGACGGAGGTGATGCCACCCGGCACCGCGACCATGACTTCGGGACGGAAGACGCGCACGCTGCCGACGGCTTTATTGATGAAATACCGAAGCATCGCCTCGGTCGTTTTGTAATCGGCGATCACGCCTTCTTTCAAAGGTCGCACGGCCACGATCGTGTCGGGCGTGCGGCCGAGCATTTCTTTCGCTTCCTTGCCGACAGCCAAAATCTTCCTGTCGATCGTGGAGATGGCCACGACAGAAGGCTCGTTCATGATAATGCCGCGTTTGGGCGCATAGACCAGGACCGTCGTGGTTCCGAGGTCGATGCCGATCTTCTTGATGAACATGCGCGGAAAATTACTGGAGGCCGACCGAGAACTGACGATCGGTGCGGAGATCCGTGGACAAGCGATAGTGCGAATCGCCCCATTGCGTTTGTGGTTCCGAGGGCGTCGCGCGCGCTACGTTCTTACCAAAATCGAGATCGAGCGTCAAACCGTTGGCAAGGGTGCCGAGCTGCTTTTGCACGTCGAGTTGATAGCTCCCGCTGCGAAGCGAACGGGCGACCGCGTCCGAGATGCGGTATTCCATGGTCAATGTGCGCGTCTCCCCCGGTTCGATGGAAATAAAGGCGCCGAAGACCGTGTGTCCCAGCTCTACCTCCGTATCCACGACGCCCGGTCGGCGTTTCGGATCGTTCAGTTTGTCGTCGATCATCATTCCCTCGCCTTTGATCAGCGTGCTGCCGAGCGGAACGTAGAAACGCGTGTACGTCCGGTAACGCGTCGTTTTCCAATCGAAGCGGCCGTTGTTCTTGTACGTAATCGACGCGCGCGCGATCCAAGAATTTCCATCAGGCTTCAGCGTGTAGGAAATTTTCTTATCCATGACCGCGTCGGTTTTGAGCGCAGCGAGGTTCGCGTCGATGATGGCCAAACTGTCGTCGCTTCCCACGCGGAAACGACCGGACCAGCCGCTGCCTTCCGCGAACGATTGAAGGGTCGTGTCATGAAACGACATCATGAGATGCTTTTCTTTCAATGACTGCTGTGCCACGTCGGCAAGCTGCGCGAGATTCGAAAGTTTCGTGCCAAGCAGACGCTTGATGAGCTCTTGTCCGAGCTTGCCGACGACGTCTTTGCGCTGGGCTTGCGGCGTGCCATCCGTCCAAAACGCGACCTCGACGCGATATTCGAGCTCGTCGACGACGTTGTCGGCGTTGAAAGTCGAACCATCGATCGTGATCGGTCCGGTGATCGCCAGGAGTTTCGAAATAAGCGTGGGCGTGAGGCCAATGACGCCGTCGAGATGCTCTTTGCCCCCCTCGAGACGATAGAACTTCTCGACATTCATCGCGGAGACCACGAAATCCGGCGACCAGTTCGAATCGCGCATGTACCAGCTCGGCACGCGCAAATATTTTTTGAGCGGCGCCGGCGGCGTTTCACGCATGTAGGCTTCCGAGGGTCCGTCGAGCGCGTAAATGTCGTCGGTGAAAAACGAGGTGATTTCCGCGTCTTCAAGTTTCAAAATTCCGTACGTGCCGATGAAGCCGCCGCCGGGACGCAGCTCGGTATTGTTGAGCATCAGGAAGAGATACGTCTTCGGCGACGGGTAGCCGAGCATCACGGGCAGCATCGCGAGCGGCGACAGATCCTTGGACATCAGGTCGTGCAGCGTCTGCAGTTGCGCTTTATACGGCTCGATCGAGGCCAGCACGCCTTCGGTCAACGGGGTCTTGGGCACGCGGTTCCAGGCCGCGAGCGCACGTTCAAGCGAGGTACGCGCGACCGCCAGGCGGTCCGGCGCCTGTGAAAGATTCTGTAGCAGCACGCGTTTTTCTTCACGGGTCAGCGAAGACACCGATCGTGCGTCGGACGACACGTCCGGCACGCCATTGAGCGCGACACCGCCGTTCTTCAAGACGGTTACGAGATCGGCACCGACATCAACAGCTTCCTTCAACGCCGTAGCCGCTTCGCGTCCGCCTTCAAGCAGGTCGTAAATACCTTCAAGATCTTTGCGGAAGAACGGCAGCGCCTTGAGCGCTTTCAACTTTCTTTCCGCCTGCTGCGCGGCAGCGAAGCGCTGCGCGGCTTCTTCGAGCCGCGAAGACGCGACCGCGAAATCCAATTTCTCCGCCGCCTCCTTGGCGCTGAACAGCGCGTCGCGTCCGGCCTGTGCCTGCGCATAGACTTCGCGCGCGGCCACAAGCGCCGGAATCGCGACAGCTGCGCCGATCACGATCACGAACGCTAAAAACCCGAGGACGCCGTAGAGAACGTAGGTCCAGATTTTTCGACGGGGCGATTCCGGGTTTCCAAGCAGATTGTGCGCGTGCGATTCCACGGATCAAGTATACCACGGGCTTGACGACGTTCTCTTTTTTCGACACGCTGTCCGCACAACTATCACTGCGGAGGTTCTTTCATGCGTCATCGCGTTTTACTGCCCTTCTTCCTCTTCGTCATCGTGCTCCTCTCCTGCAAGCCGGAAACGGATCTGCCCGATCGAGGCGTCTCTCGAGAAGAGCAGCGTTCGTGGGCTATAGGCATCGCGAATGACATCGCCTACATCTACGACGCGCGCGCCGACATCTGCTTCGCCTACACGTACCGCACGAACGGCGGCGGCAATTCCGGGACAGGCGGACCGGCACTCGCAGCCGTCGATTGCGCCAAGGTTGAGGGATTCCTGCTCAACCCGCCTCCGTTTAAATCGTTTACACCTCCGCCGCCGCCGGCCGAAGCGCCCGCGCCGCTCATGACCGCTCCTTGAATTCGGAGCGGCTTTTTTATTGATTTCATCTTGACAGGGACGCTTCTCGATGCTTATCTACGTCCAGTTCTCTCCACCCGCAGAAAGGATCCGTCATGCAGACCGCTGAAACCGCCGTTCCGCAAGGAATCGCCTTGCGCCATCTCGTTTTCCACTTCTTCTGCATCATCGCTGCCATCGCCATGTGTGGCATGGTGGGCTACAAGATGTACGACACACTTCGCGCCAAGAGCCAGGTCGAAACGATGCGGTACTTATCGCAGCTCCGCTACTTTCAGGACACGCGTCGCTCCGGTCTCTGTTTCGGCGTCAACGAGCGCGACGGAGGCATCACTTCGGCCCCATGCCAGGAAGTCGAACTGGAAGATTGCCTCAACTGGATATCGAACAAGATCTGGTTTTTCCAAGAACAACGTCGTGGCGGCACCTGTTACGCCGCACTGCGTCACCACGGCGCACTTCAAGCCGTTCCCGTTCCTTGCGACGCCGTAAGGCAGTTCTTCGATAGCGCTGACAGTCGCTGGCGTTACGAAGACTGGGATCGCGACACAAACTGAAATCCCGACGTTACGTCGGGATTTTTTCTTTTCTCGGTTCTTGCTGGCCCTTCCACTTCAGGAAATATTTGATCGCGCTCTTGATGTGGATGCGCGAGACTTTGTTCGCGAATGGCGCGAGGAACCAGAGCGTGTCGGCCGATTCGCGGCGATGATAGTGGATGATCTCGATGCCGGGGTGGTAGACGACGCTCCATTTTTTCAGCCAAAACCGGCGGCTCCAATCGGCATCTTCGAAATACACGAAGAAGCGCTCGTCAAACAGGCCGACTTCGTCGATGGCTGCGCGCCGCACGAACATCGCCGCGCCTTCGACCCAATCCACGTCGGTCGGCGCATTGAATGAGACGTCCCGCAAAAAGTACCGGTCCATTTCCGCTTTGGCCCGCGGCGTCCTGCCGAGCGGCGTGCGGCGGTAGATCGGGATCCACGGCGTCGGAAAACGATGGGCCGATTCCTGACGCGTACCGTCGGGATGCACGAGCTTCGGCCCCAACACGCCCACCCGCGGATGCGCTTCCATGTAGGCGTACATCGCTTCGATCGAACCGGCATTCACGAGCGCGTCGGGGTTCAGCACGAACACGTACTTTCCCTTCGCCTTTCTCATCGCCAAATTGTTGCCGGCGGCGAAGCCGACGTTCGTGTCGAGCGCGATCAGGCGCGTTTCCGGAAATTCCTGGCGCACGAGCTCCGGCAAACCGTCCGCGGAGGCGTTGTCGACCACAAAGACTTCGTAGTTCAGGCGAATGCCCGCGCGGCGCAAACTCTTCAAGCCCTGCTTGACCATGCCGCGCGTCTTGTAGTTCACGATAATGATCGAAACATCCATACTCATTTGAACCATTTCCGGATTTCCTTGGCCGAAGCCTTGCGACGCTGCCGAAGCACCGCGCGTTTCTTCCACATCTTCGGCAGGAGCAGCAACGCTTCGATGTAGGCGCTTAGCGCGCGCGGCGCGAGAATCAGCGTCGACAAAAATTTTCCGATTTCGTGCGCGGCGATCCACGGCAGGTGCACGAGCTGATTCGTCCAATCATCGTTCTTCGCGAGCAGAAGGAGATGATTGCGCGTGGACAAGCGGTTCACGAGCGGCGAACGCCCGCGACGTCGCTTGAAGAGCTCGAGGAGGCCGGCTTTTTCCGATCCGCCCGTGCCGCGATAGTGATACGCAACGGCCGCCGGCACATAGATGGCGCTCCAGCCGAGCAGGCGCAGACGCCAGGCAATGTCCACGTCTTCTTTGTACGCGAAGAAGTCCTCGTCGAAAAATTCGCCGTCCGCTTCCCGCAAGGCATCGATCGCTTCAGCACGATACAGCGCGAGCGCGCCGGACGCGCCGAACACCTCCGCCGGTTCGGCATAGGCGGGACCGTCATGCTCCCCCGCTCCTCGGTCCGCGGCACGCCGATCACGGCGCATGCGGAGTCCGACGGAATCGATTTCATCCGAAAAGCGCGGATCCATGTCTTCTTCCAGGCGCGGATAGACTTTCAACAATTTACCGCACGCACTGGCGATCTCCTGGCGGCCGTCGACGCCGCCTGCGAGGCGCTCCAAGAAATCAGGCGTCAGGATGATGTCCGGATTCATCACGAGCGCGTACCGGTCGACGGAACCTTGGCCCTTTTTGTCGTCGTCGGCCCAACGATTGCGCGCGAGCTCGATCGCCTGATTATGTGCGCGGCTGAAACCGAGGTTCTTGAAATTGCGCAGCACGGTCATTTCGGGAAAGCGCTGGCGCACCATGTCGGCAGAGCCGTCCGTCGAAGCGTTATCAATGATCGTCACCGTGAAATCGCGGAACGTCTGGGCGCGCAACGATTCGAGCGCGTCCACGAGAACGCGTGCGTGATTCCACGCGACGATGTGCACGGAGATCCTGGCCATATCAGGGAGTTTTCTTTTCAAGCACGGTCTTGGGCGTCACCCAGAAACCGAGGCGGCGTCCAAGCAGGAGCCGCGTCTGTGCGTCGATCGCCGGTACCGAGCCGAAAATGATGAAGGTGAACGGCAGGAGCATCCACTGCAGCAACATGACGACCTGCAGATACGGATTCTTGTGTCGCGGGCGGCTCGGCAAAAGCGGCAACGACAAGATCGCGGATGCGAAGACGCCGAGCATGGCGAACGTCATGATCCACTGGAGCGTGATGGGCGCGTTCTGGAAGACGATTTCCGGCCGGCCTGAAAAGCGCGCGATGTTGAGCGGCAGCCAGCCGAGCAGGAAGATGAGAAGCGGCGCGGTCGCCCACGTATACATGCCTTCGGTCAGTACCCAGAGCGTCGAAAAACGCTTGCGGAGCGGAATCGATTTTCCCTTGGCTTTGAAATTGATGGCGAGATACGGGAAATGCTCCGCGCCCCAGGCCCAACGGCGCTGCTGCTTGTAGAGATTGATCAGGCTGCCGATCCACTTCGGCGCCATGACGGCGTCCATCGAAACCGGCACGTAGAGAGGCACCACGCGGTAGTCGCCGTTATATCGAAGAAAGCACTGGAGATAGATACGCGAATCCTCCGAGACGACGTCGCGCTGCCAGAAGCCGACGTCGACCAGCGCGCGGAACGGCATGCTGTGCGAAGAAAAGGTGAAGAGACGGTCGGGACGGACGAGTTCGGAAAGCAGCCAGAAGGTCGTGCCGAACGCCGCGATACGGACGATCGCGGGCGCGTCCCAGATATTGTTGGAGTACAGCACGACGGGCTGGTACGACGCGTGCGTGCGATTCGGAGTCGAAAGATAGGTTTTCGCGAGGTGCGCGAAATACTGCGGATGCGCGATCGTGTCGATGTCGAAGGTCGAGACGATCACGTCCTCATAGGCAATCCCGAGTTCATCGACGGCTTTCTGCGCGAACGGACCCGCGTAGTGCAGGTTCGATCCTTTGCCCGCAATGTCACCGATGATGTCGGACGGATGCACCGTGACGATCAGCCGCAGGAAACGATCGCCGAATTCCGCGCGGATCGCTTCCGCGCGCTCGAGGAACGCCTCGCGGCCGGCGCGTTCTTCACCGGCCAAGACGACGATCATGGTTTTCGGATCGACTTTGGCGGCCGTCAGGCTGCGGAAGGTGGCGCGCATGATCTCGATGTCCTCCTTATAGGTGGGCAGGAAGATCAGGTGCCGCAGCCGTTCCCAACCGGCGGTTTTTTTCAACGCGGCGTCCCAATCGATATCGACCGCGCCGCGATGCCTCCGCCAGGAGATCGTCAGAAAAATGACGAAATAGAGCACGCGGAAAAACCAGTACAGGTCGAAAGCGATAATGAAGTACACGGCCCAGATCGGGTTTGCAAACGAGAGCACGACCGAACCGATCAACGTGAACCACACGAGCGTGGCCGGCACGAATTCGAGCCGGCGGTGGCGCTTTTTTTGCGCGGGCGTGTAATCCTCCCAAGTCAGCGCGCGTTCCATGTTTTTTTCTTCGTGCTCAAGGTGATATTCGGCTCGGCCGCATAGAGCGGGTGGATCGGCGCGTGGAGAGCGAACGCTGTTTTCGGAAGTCCAAAGGCTTCTTCGGACGTGATTTCGCCGGTGGCGGCAAGTTTCGCGCCGAGCGCGCGCGCAAGAGCCGTCGCTACCGCAACGCGACGGCGTACGGCTGAAAAACCGCCCGGTCCGCGATCGACGACAATCTCGTCGATCGCCTCTTTTTTCGATTTGGCTTTTTTCAAAGCCGTTTCAAGCAGCGCCAGAAGATCGCCGGTCAATGCGCCCGCGGACGAAGAGACAAACTTCCCGTCGCGCGCGAGCGAGACGATCAAGCCTCCTTCGGGCGACGTGCCGAAGAAGGCTCTCATACCGCGGCGGGTTCCTGGACGGAATGGAAAAATTCGTCGACGAATACCAGTTTGGGCGCGTCGAGCACGCTGTAGAGGAAGCGGTCCATGACATCCATGCGATAGCGCATTTCCTCTTCGTCGAGGATCGTGAAGTTGATCTCATGGCCGAATTCGACTTCGAACTTCCTGACGAGATCCGAAAGCTTTTTTCGATCGACGCGTCCGACGAGAAAAATATCCGTCGGCGCCTCGGCGCGGTCGACGAAGCGTCCGGTGAGTGCGAAATACGAAATGCGGCCGATGGCTTGGAGCCGCTTGACCATGTCCTTTTCGAGCAGCACGCGGGATTTCACGAAAAGCGCGCGGAGCTCGGGGATCAGGATCGAATTCTGTTTGAGGCGGTAGTGCTTTTTCTGGAGGTTTTTTCCCTCTGCAACCGCGACCGTTTCGACCATGCCCAGCGATTCGAGGTTTTTAAGCTCGTGCCGGATGGCGTTGATCTGGACGTCGAGGCGGCGGGTCAGCTCGCGCACGAAAAAAGCGGTCTCCGGATTCTGTAGAAACGTGCGGAGAAGCTGTGTTCTTGTCTTTGAACCAAACAATTGTTCAAGCATAGTTGGCCGCCGAACAGGGGGTATTGTATACTGTTGATGAAATCAGGTCAAAATGGCGCCTATCAGCATCGGAGAAATCCACGTCCCCGGAGGTTCAGGGCTCGGCGCGGTCCGCTGCCTCACCCTCACGTCGCCGCTTCAGCACGAAGGCGGCTTGGAGTTGTTCTTCGCGATGTTCGCCGCCGAAGCGCCGAAACGCGTTGTCGAAAAGCTGTGTGAGCGCCTGGGAGAAGAGCTGCGCACGATCTTTTTCCAAAAAGGCGACGCCGAAGCGCGTTTTGAAGCGGCGCTCAAACAATCCAACAAGACGATTCTCGCTTTCCTCTACGAGCACGGTTTGTCGCTGCCGGGCATCAAACTGCGCGGCGCGGCGGCGGCGCTGACGAACGGCAAGCTGTTTGTCTCTTCCCGCGGCATGATGCGCGGACTGCTCTACGTTCCGCAGGCGGAAGGCCTCGCGCCGTACGCGCTGTTCGACGAGTCCGCCGAAAAAAACGGAGAACCGAAATTTTTTACGTCGCTGCAAACCGGCATTTTTCCAGACGGCGCACGGCTCGTGATCGCCACCTCGGAGTTGTTCCAATCGCTCGACGACGCCTATGTGCGCGACGCGCTGGGTCAGAC
This sequence comes from uncultured Gammaproteobacteria bacterium, assembly GCA_964347735.1. Lineage (GTDB taxonomy): Bacteria > Patescibacteriota > Patescibacteriia > SG8-24 > DYFX01 > DYFX01. The sequence goes on along the minus strand of CAYFZV010000015.1, from coordinate 2,825 downwards.
GGATTTCGCCAAAGCCTCGCGCGACATCAAGGCCGCGCTGCGGACTTCGCAAAATCCGGTTTCGATCCTGTCGCTTAGTTCCCTGCTGACGAACGGCGCGTCCGTTCCCTCGAAGCCGCTCGCCGCACTCGCGCAAAAAGCTTCAGCGAAAGCCGCTCGGAACGCGCCGCCGCTTATCGGTCCCGACATCGGCGAGATGGTCGCCCGCGGACTGCGGGCCGGCAGCCTGTTCCTCGGCCGCAGTTTGGCGTCCGGAGGACGCGCGGCGTGGTCCCTTCTCAAAATACTGGTACTCTTGCCGGCAAAAATACCCCGTCTTGTCGCCATCTTGGCCGACCAGGAACGCCGCGCGCGCCTAGTCGCCGACTGCAAGGCCGCGCCGGATCGATGCGTATCCGCCGCCATCGGACGACTGAACGCATTGCCGCACCAGAGCCGCATGCATTTCCTCGCTCTCTTGGGCGTCGGCGCGATTTTCGTCCACGGCCTGCTCTTCTCGGTCCGCCACGAAGTGCGCGCGCAAACGGTTAAGGCCTATGAAGCACAGCTCGCCGAACTCCAGCAACTGGAAACAGACTTCCAAGCGGGCATGATCTACGACAACGAGAACCGCTCGCGCGAATTGGCGTCGCGCATGGATACGGTGTGGAACGCGCTGCCGGAATTGACCGACGCGCAGAGGAAAACGAAAGTCGAGGCCAGGAAAGGCATCGAGCAGGCAAAAGAAAAATTGCGCCGCGTCGCGCTCGTCGGCAATCCGGCCGTCTTTGCGACAAGCGAAGCGGGTGTGGGCGCAGCAATGGCCTGGTTCGGCAACAAACTCTATGTCTTCTCAAGCACATCCGGACACGTACAGGTTTTTTCGGAAGAAGGCGCGGCTGCATCCGATCCGACAATCGCCGCGCTGCCGTCCGGGGTCGCGCGTGCGATCCCGGCCCGTACCGGATTTTTGCTGCAAGGCGGCTCCGGCGCGCTCGTGTATTGGAATCCCGACACGGGGGAAGAATCGACCTATGAAGCGGCTGATATCGCCGGCAATCCGCTCTTGTTCTACCAAGGCCGCCTTTACGCCGCCTCTGCCGACGGCACCGTCACGCGCCGCTCCGTCGCGACCCAAACCCTCGGCTCCCCCGCCGACGTCCTGCGCGGCGCACCCACTTCACCGACAAGCATCGCGACCGACGGCGCGGTCTATCTCCTTTATAAGGACGGTGCGACACACAAATATTTGAAAGGCGCGACGGTCCAAGATTATGCGCCGTCCGCCATCGATCCCGCTCCGTCCAACGCCGGACAGATGTGGGTCTCCCCCAATTCCGACAAAATCGTCTTCATCGAACAAGGCGGCGACCGTGCCTTCACGGTCGACCGCACCACCGGCCGCCTTCTCTCGCAGCTCACCTCCCCTGCATTCAAAGATCTCCGTGCCGCCACCGTGGATGATAGCGGCCACAATCTCTATCTCCTGACCGCAATGGGCACCATCTACAAAGTGCCGCTCAAATGAAAAATCCTCCCACGTGGGAGGATTTTTCGGAGCGGACGAAGATTACTTGAGGGTGACCTTCGCGCCGGCGCCTTCGAGTTCTTTCTTGGCAGCTTCGGCTTCTTCCTTCGAGACGCCTTCCTTGACGACCTTCGGAGCGCCGTCGGCCAGGTCCTTGGCTTCTTTGAGGCCGAGGCTGGTGAGCGCGCGGATGGCCTTGATGACGCCGATCTTGTTGGCTCCAGCATCCGTCAGTTCGACGGTGAAGGAGGTCTGCTCTTCGGCAGCAGCGCCACCGGCGGCCGGAGCGGCGGCCATGGCCATCATCGGAGCAGCGGCGGAAACGCCGAACTTCTCCTCGAGGACCTTGACGAGCTCAGCCAGATCGAGCACGGACAACTTTTCGATGGACGAGACCAGGGAAGCGAACTTCTCCGGCACGACAACGTTCTTTTCTTCCGACATAGTGTTGATGTGAATCGTTTTCTTAAGCGGCGGCTTTCTGATCTTTGACGGCGTTCAGCACGTTGACCAGGCCGCGGAGGTTGCCGGCCAGGACGTTGACGAGTCCGGAGAGCGGAGCGTTGATGGAACCGACCAGCTTGGCCATGAGTTCCTGCTTGCTCGGGAGCTTGGCGAGCGCTTTGATCGCGTTCGCATCGACGAGCTTGCGCTCGAGGACACCGGCGACGATCTTGAGAGCTTCGTGGTCTTTTGCGAAGTCGGCGACGAGCTTGGCCGGAGCCACTTCGTCGTCGAAACCCGTGACCATGACGAGAGAACCCTGGAGCGAAGCTGGATCGACGCCTTCATAGCCGGCGTTCTTGAACGCGAGGCGCATGAGGGTCTTCTTGGCGACCAGGACGCCGACGTTCTCTTTCCGCGCTTTGTTGCGGAAGTCGGTAGCGTCTTTGACAGTCAGTCCCTTGAAGTCGGCGAAGACGACGGACTTGGCGCTCTGGAGCGCTTCGACCAATTCGGCCAGTGTTCCTTCTTTCTGTTTACGAGATTTTGCCATGTGGCGAGTTGCGTGAATCTTGCACGGTACGACCTTTGAAACAAAATCTGCGCTCCTTGTGAGACCGCAGACGCAGGTATGGCGGAAAAATCCGTCACGCGCGTTTGCCTCGATAGGATCGGATCGGCAGATCCGGTTTCGTGCCCCCAGCCGGGAGCAACCTATGGTCTTTGGTAAACGAGAAGTTGTTACCGAGAGACTACCTGAATCCCTGAAAAACGTCAAGGACGTCTCGCCGGTGGCGGGTCCTGTCACCTCTCGGCGCTCTCCCTCATGCTCGCTTGCGCTGCGCGTGAGGGAGACCGCCTGCGGTGCCACCCG
>CAYFZV010000014.1:1612-15429 GCA_964347735.1 uncultured Gammaproteobacteria bacterium | reverse complement strand
GAATCGAACCCGGGACCATCAGCTTAAAAGGCTGTTGCTCTACCGACTGAGCTACCGACCCGAGCGCACGTAACGTATCAGAAAAAGCTGGCGTTGGCAAGCCGGGGACCCCGACGGAACGGCCGTGCTATACTGCCTGTATATGGCCTTCGCTTTTTCATGGGAATTCCCGGCCGCCGTGATCGGCGCCGTTGCCGTGTGCGCGGCGGGATCCGCGCTCGTCGTTGCCGTCGCGCGCGCCCATCACGGCCCGTCGCACCTTGAAATGCTCTTGCTGGGCATTGCGGCCGTCGTCGGGCTCTGGACGTGGAATACGCGCGTCGCGGTCGCCCAACGCTTCTTTCCGGACGATACGGGAATCATCGAGGAGCGCGTCGGTTTGCAGCTCTTGAATCACAGCGACTGCGCGTCGTTCGTGGCGCAAACCGGACAAGGCGCAGACGACGGTTCCGTCTGCACGGTCCGTGTCTTCAGCGTCCATGGGAGGTATGTCGCGCCGACGGCTCCCAGGAAATCATTCGAATCGCCGTGCGATGTCACGCAAGTACCTGAAATCCGGGAGTGGACGTTTGTCACCGGTTCTCTCAAAGATTGGTGTACAAATAAATAGACGGGTGGCACCGCAGGCGGTCTTTCCCACGCGCAGCGAAGCGAGCATGGGAAAGAGCGCCGAGAGGTGACAGGACCCGTCTATTTATTTGAAGGTCACGTTTCCACCGCGGTTCGGGGCGATGACGGCGTACCAGACCTGCCCCTGCGAGAAGGGGATTTTTTGTCCGTCCGTGCCGGTGATCGACGTCGGATCCGGAGCAGATGCTTTTTTCCACGTGCCGGTGATGGCGACGCCGCTGCGGAAGACGATGGCTTTGCCGCTGCCGGTGTTTTTGATGCCGATCAAGCCTTTGGCCTGCGGATCGGTGATCGGCACGATGTTCATTTCCAGTGCGACGACGGTTTTTGGAAGGATGGGGGTGCCGTCGCGATCGCGCATCTGACGACCGTTGCGCCAGAGAGCGTAGGCGCTTGCATCCGTGTCCCAGCGGAACTCTGCCTGCTCGCCGTTTTCAAGATAGGTGACGAGCACGTGCGTTGCGGGTACGCCGGTGGCGGAAGCCGTCGTGCGCGGAGACGGATCGTACGCATCGGTCTCGGCGCGCCATTTCTTTGAAACGATCAAGCTGCGCATGCGTTCGGAAGACGTATACGTGTTGTGCGGAGCATCGCGCCTCGAGTCGCGCGTGTAGGCTTTGCCGTTGCTGAATTCATTGGCGTCGTCCAAACCAATGACGTTTGAGGCGAGATCGGAAAGCGCTTCATCGCTGCCGCCGACGTGGCTGTAGACGGCGTCGGCTTCGCGCGCCCAATCGAGGAAGTACGGACGCGCGCTGCGCACCGGGCCGATCTCGGTGGCACTGGCGCTGCGGAAGACCGCCATGTTGCGCGTGAGTCCGCCCTCGACCAGCGCTTCCCAGACCGCATCGGCCTTGGCGATGCCCGATTGCGGCCGTGCGCCGGGGTGATTATCGATCATGACGGCGAACGGGCGCGTGTAATCGATGACGGGTGCCGGCGCGGAAACGGCGGGTACTGCCGTCGGTTTTTTAACGACGCGTTTGCGCGTGGCGGCTTTTGTAAAAAGCGCGCTGCCGACCAAAAGCACGACAGCGATGACAAGCGCGATCTGCGCGATTTTTTTCTTGTTGAGGGGATGCATACGGTTCCATCCTAACTTCCGAAAAGCCGATTGACAATCGTCTTTTTTCTTGGTTGAGTGACCGCAGGTCGTTTTGACCTTCCCTTAGCCCCCATACGAGGAGCACATCCCATGCCGAGTCTGCGAAAAGCGACATTGGTCATGAGCGACCACCACCTCGGTGAGGGCAAGCCCAAACTCGAGGATTTTCCGGTTGAAAACGAAAAGGCGTATCTCGAGATGCTCGAGGCGCACCTGCGGATCATCGGACCGGGTGTCGCCTACGAACACGTGATCGGCGGCGATTGGTTCGACTACCACGCGGTGGAATTCGAAGGCCGCTACGGCGTCGTTCCGACGGAAGAAGCGGCGCTCGCCAAGACACAGGCCATCCTGCACGCCCATGCGTCGTACTTCAAAGGCTTGCGCGACCTGGCTGTGCGCTTTCCGGTTTTCTTCCGCGTCGTGCCCGGGAATCACGATCTCGATTTCGCCTGGCAAAGCGTGCAGGAGCTGATCCGCAAGGCGCTCGTGCCGGATGACCAGGCCGAGCGCGTGACGTTTCAACGCGAGGTGCGCATCAGCGAGTCGGTGCTGTTCTGCCACGGCGACCAGTACGATCCGTTTTCGGCGAATCCTCCGGAAGAGGAAACGTTCAAGGAAGACGTGATGATCAGCCGCACCGTCGTCGTGCTGATGCTGATTCTCTCGTTGCTCCTTGCGAGCACCTTGGCGGGACTCATCTTCTCCTGGGTTCCGTATACGTTCGGCGGCATCGCGGTCGGCGCCATCCTCTCGTTCTTCGCGCTCCTCTTCGCATTCCGTTTCATCGCCGGACGTCTGGCGTTCCACTTCTCGCGCAAGAAGAAGGTGCTGAACGTGCCGATTGCCTCGTACATGAACGCGGGGCTCGGCACACGGCTGAAGAAATGGATCTTTCCGGGTATCGGACGGCGCATCGATCACGGCGACGAATGGATTCTCGGCGTGGCGCGCAAATGGTACGCCCTGCCGCTGCTCCTGCCGATGATCGCGCTCGAAGCCATCGCGCTCAAGTTCTTCTACGCCTTCCGCCGTCCGCGCGAGAAGTTCAATCCGCGTCTGATGCTGGATCTGATCGCTTCGACGACGCACCCCGACCGCATCGAAAAAGAACTCAACCAGTTCTTGGCGACGCGGCCGGAAATCTGCCATCTGATCGCGGGGCACACCCACGACGGCAAGATGGTGACGGTCGAGATCGGGGAGCGCACGGTCATCTATTACAACTCAAGCACCGCCATCCGCCAGGTTCGCACCTACAAGCCCGACGTGCGTACCGTGACAGGCTGGCCGAAAGTCGAAATCTTTTTCCGGCGCGTGGCCTATTATTGGACACATGCGCCGTTCAGGGCGATGGCTTCGACAGCGGCCTATGCCGTACTGCCCGTCACGCTTTTCGTGCTGCCGCGCATGTGGGCGGTCACTGCGTTGCGTTGGCCGGTCGCGATTCTCGGGTTCTTCTTCTTGCTCTGGTGGCAATTCGCCGCCGAGTACAAGAACGGCACGTTCTTCCGCTTCATGCCGCCGGAAGTGCTTGAGTACGACGACGGCACCGTGCGCGTGCGCATCCTGCACTATGACCACGAGAACCGCGGCTTCAAGCTCGTGACTGGAGAAGAAGCGACGTGGGATCACCGCTGATCGTCCGCCCGTCCCGAATGTATCGAGGGACGGGCTTTTCTTATCTTGATTTTTCGGCCTTATTCCGCTACGCTTTGCCCAGATATGAAAAGCGAAGCCTTTCTCGCACAACTGAAAACCGAGCACGAGGCGTTTGATCTCGCGCGCCGGGAAATTATCGGCCTTTCCGCCAAGGCGCAGAACGCTTCGAAGCGGGCAATTTTTGCCGTCCAGCGTGAAGATGAGACGGGCGCGAAGGCGCTGCTCGCCGAAGCGGAGGACCTGTTCGAGTCCGTCCGGACGAAGGCGGCCGTGAACGCGCGCTTGGCGCACGAAGGTTCCTATCGCGCCGCGCTCGAGGAATACGCCGAAGCGCGTTTCGTCGCGCAGCTCGCGTGGAAGGGGGATGTGACGGCGCTTGAGCTTCTCGACGAAGAAACGCAGATCGCCGGTTTGTGCGACGCCGCGGGCGAAATCGTCCGCCTGATGACGCATTTCGTCACCGCCGGACGCGACGCGGAAGCGCGGGAAATGAAAACGCGACTCGACCGTTTGCTCTCCGGCCTCGATACCATGGACTATTCCGGCTATCTGCGCACGAAGTACGATCAGGCACGTTCGCATTATCGGAAAGCGGAAGAAATCCTGTATGAGCTTTCGCTTCGAGGACGTTGATACCTCCCGTGTTGCGGCGATCGTACCCGCCTTCAATGAGGAAAAGACCGTCGGCGACGTCGTGCGCGCGCTCAAGATCGCTCCGTCGATCGACGAGGTGATCGTGGTCAGCGACGGTTCGACCGACCGCACGGTCGAAGAAGCGGAGAAAGCCGGCGCGGACCGCGTGGTGCGTCTCGAAGCGAATATCGGTAAAGGCGACGCACTCATGCGCGGCGTTGAAACGACCACTGCGGGCATCCTCTTTTTCTGCGACGCCGATTTCATCGGACTCACGCCGCAACACGCCGAACGCCTGCTCGCGCCCGTGCAGGGCGGCCATCTCGTGATGTGCGCCGGACTCCGGGATCGCGGACCCCTCGTCACGCCGATCATTGCGCATCTGCCGCTGCTCTCCGGCGAACGCGCCCTGCTGCGTGAAGTCATCGAAGCGGTGCCGCGTCGTTTTCTGAAAGGCTTCCGTGTCGAAATGGCGCTGAACTACGCGTGCCGCGTCCACGGTTGGCCGTACGGATCGATTCCGACCATGGGCGTCAGCCAGGTGCGGAAGATACAGAAGATCGGCGTCGTGCGCGGGCTCTGGGCCTACGCGGCGATGGTCTGGGAAGTCAGCGAAGCGCTCGTGCGGGTGAACCTTGCGAGAAAAGAATTTCTGCAAAAATGAACCAAGAATTCAAGAATGCGAAGGTGACGGTCATGGGCCTCGGTGTGAACCAGGGCGGTTTGGGCGTTTCAAAGTGGCTGCTCATGCACGGCGCGCGCCTCACGATCACGGATCTGAAAGATCGCCACGCGCTTGCCGCCTCGATTGAAGATCTTGAACGTTTGCAAAAGCGCCTCGGCAAAAAAGCGCGCCAGATTCGTTATGCGTTAGGCGCGCATCAGGAAACTGATTTCAAAAACGCCGACCTGATCATCCAGAACCCGGGTGTGCCGCGCGATTCGAAATTTTTACGCATCGCCCGCAAGGCCGGCGTGCCGATCGTATCGGACATGTCGATCTTTTTCAGCTTGTGCCCGCATCCGATCATCGGCGTTTCGGGCACGAAAGGCAAAACAACCGTGACGGCGCTGCTTGGCACGATGTTGGAGACCGCGTTCGGCGATGTCGTCATCGGCGGCAACATCCGCAAATCGCCGCTCGATCAGCTTGACGCCTTGATACGCGCGAAGAAAGCCGCGCCAGTGCTGCTTGAACTTTCTTCGTGGCAGCTTGAAAGCCTCGCACCTGCGAAACGCAGCCCGAACATCGCCGTGATCACGAACGTGCTGCCCGACCACCTCAACCGTTACGACGGCATGGACGATTACGCCGCCGCTAAAGAACTGATCTACGCCTGGCAGCTCCCGACCGACATCGCGATCGTGCCGTACGACAACGCCTACACGAAAAAAATGGGCGCGCACGTCCGCGGCGAACGTTTTTGGGCGTCGATGACGCCCGTCCCGGACGAGCAGAACGGAATCTACTATAAAGGGAAGCGGGCCGTGTTGCGTGCGCAGGGAATTGAAACGGTCCTGTTTGAAAAAGACGACGTCCGCTTGCCGGGCGCGCATAACGCCTGGAACGCACTCCTGGCCGGCGGCGCGGCGTATCTCCGCGGCGCGAAACCGCAGGCGATCGGCAAAGCGCTCCGTGCCTTCAAGGGCGTGCCGCATCGTCTCGAGCACGTGCGTGATCTGCGCGGCGTTTCCTATTGGAACGATACGGCCGCGACGACGCCGGAAGCGTCGATCGCTGCCATGGAAACGATTTTTGGAAAAAAGAAAGGTATCTTGATCGCAGGCGGCGCCGATAAAGAGTTGCGTTTCGCCGCTTGGGCAAAGGCCGTCACACATTTCGCGAAAGAGGTGATCCTGTTTGAAGGAACCGCGACACCGAAAATGAAAAGTGCGCTCGCGAAAGCCGGCATGAAGATCGGGAACATTTCGGTTTCGATGCATGACGCGGTAGCGCACGCGTCCCGCGCCGTCAAAAAAGGGGAGTCGGTCCTCCTCTCGCCGGGCTGTGCCTCCTTCGGCTTGTTTGTGAATGAATTTGATCGTGGGGATCAGTTCCGCAAGAAGGTGGAAGGACTTCGTTGATAGGGGAAAGTCAATTGCATCATTGACATATTCACATTTTTCTGGTAAGACTCCTCTCGTTGCTTTTCTTCAGCAACAAGAAAGGAGTTTGTCATGACGGCATTTGTTGTCAACGACGAACAGCTTGGGATCGTAGCGCGACGCCAACACGACCTTTTTCGACGGGTACGCGAAGGTAGTCTTCCCGCCCAGCATGTCTTGGTGGGGCTGCAGCGGCTGATCGAAGGGGAGTTCAATGGCCGGCGTTGCATCATCGATGGCGATGCAAAGCCATACGATCCCGTCGGCGGTCAGGTCCAGAGGCATGTGGAGTGCGGGCAGCTCGAGTTCGATCCGGACAAGATCCAACTGTACCAGTCGGAAAAACAACGAGATGGAGGCCGGGTCAGCAGCGAGACGCTTTTCGATGAAGTCTGGAAAACCAGCAAGACGAAGTGGGTCTTGAATACCAACGTCTTGTTCCATCTTCTCGCGAACACCAATCTCATTCCAGAGACGTGGAAGCAGGATGATCGGGGCAAGTTGCGCGAGATCTGGTTCCTCGGCACGTTGTACTGGGCAACCAATTGTCGCGGCGTGAACTTGTTTCTCAGGTGGGAAGGCTGCGTTTGGCGCTGGTACTACCGCTATTGGGATGAGAATGAATTAGGTCGGACCGCTACCGTCGCGCTTCTGGAGAAATAAAACGCAGAGCGTTCCCCGTGGGGAACGCTTTTTCATAGTACGGTATACTATCGCCATACTCCTGATCCGTCTCCATGTCTCTTTCTCGCCCGTTTCGAGTGGTACTGGCCGTTTGCTTCATGGCCGCCGGGTTCGTGCCAAGCTTCGCGTCCGCCGACATGCCACGCACCGCAGCTCCGGCCTCGATCCATCTTTCGTATCCGAACGGCGGCGAAACCATGGGGTCCGGCTACCGGCTCCGCCTCTATTGGACGTATACGGGTACCGAACTGCAGGGCGTCAATCTTCTGCTTTCCGCGAACGGTGGCGACTTCAACGCGGTCGCTTCGGGCATTGACTACGTGCAGGGCACGTACGAATGGACAGTCCCGTCATTCACGACCGGCGTTTCCGCGAGATTGCGGATCGAATTGATCGGTCTCGACGGGAGCGTCGCGGCGAGCGATGATTCGGACGGAGCTTTCTATATCTACGTGCCGTCTACGATTTCCTCCGCGCAGACGCTTCCGGCACTGGTGGAAACGTTTGATCCGTCGGCGACGATTTCGAGCGACAGGGATCTGAAGGACGCGGGGACGGCCTCATCGGCGTTCTGCAAGGACAACGAACTCGTCAAACTAAAGGATGACGGCGATCCTTCGACGCAGGTCGACAGCGCCGTGTATTATTGCGGCCGCGACGGCAGGCGTTACGCGTTTCCGAATACGAAGATCTTCACCGCCTGGTACGCGGATTTTTCCAAAGTAAAAATCATCTCGAAAGAACAGCTCGCCTCGCTTCCGTTCGGTGGAAATGTCACGCATCGTCCGGGCGCGCGCCTTGTTAAAATCCAAAGCGATCCGAAGACCTATGCCGTCGGCCGGGGCGGGCTGCTGCGACTTCTTCCGGACGAAACGACTGCGGCGACCCTGTTCGGACCGCATTGGAGCGCGCTCATCGACGATCTCGACGTTGCGTTTTTCGCGAGCTATCGCATGGGCACGGACATCGTTTCCGTGCGCTAAGGCATCCTTACTGGGTGACGTTCTGGTGGATGCTTTTTTCAATCTGTCGGAGCGTATCCAATAAATCGACGTAATTTTTTCCCTCCGTGAAAACGCAGAACGTATAGGGTCGGCCTACCGAGTAGACCAGCCCGCATTCATGAAGCTCGCGGCTTAGCACCGTGCCGTTCTCGTCGCGTACGCTGCGCTCCCCGTATTTTTCAGCCACGACGGTCGTCTCCGGCACGACAAAGCGCATGCCCTGGTGAAACGTCGATTCCGAAAGAAGCTGGAGCGCTTTATTCGAAGATTCGCGGGTCAAGAATGTTGAATTGTAGAGAAAACGGATAAGGGCGGTAAAGCTTTTTACCGTGACGAAATCGCGGTTGCCCATACCGTCCAGTTTCGGGATCCTGATGCCGATCTCGAGCAAGGTGCGTTCCAGATAGTCCTTATTGATGTTGTCCAAGAGAAGCGTCGTCGCATTGTTGTCGGAATACTTGATCATGCGCGCAATCAGGTTTTCAACCGAGTAGGATTGGCCGACCACGAGTTGTGTAGCTTCTTCGAATTCCTGCATTTCCTGATTCAAATTGAAATTCGGCCCGCTTTCGTAGACGAGCTGTTTCGTCAGAATGCTGGGATCGCTTTCCGCGATACGGAAATACGCCAGCATGAGCGGAATTTTCATGAGCGAAGCCGGGCTGTACAGCTCCAACTCGTTCACACTGACGTACCGCAAGGTCGTGAGATCGCGCGCAAAGACCGAAATACGTGTCGCCTTCCCTTTTTTCAGGGCGTCATCGATGATGCTGTCGACATCACGCTCCACGCCTTGCAAACGCCCGATCGTGTCCTCGAGCGTTTCGCAGTCGGGCTCTGGATTGACGTATTTGTAACGACTCGCGCAGTTTTTGCGACGGCCGCTTTTGAAATCAGCCGCGAAGACCGGCCCGTACATCAAGAAGCCGACGACCAGACCGGCCGCCGAGAAAAAAAAGAAAGTGCCCAGGTGTTTTTTTAGCGCAACGTGAGGCTTGGGGCGATTGGGCAGTGACTCGGTATCCATAGCTCGAATAGTGCAGCCCCTAAATATCACTAAGAATATGCAAAATCCTACAGCGATGCAAGTGCTGTAATGTTCGCGATTTCTTGGCGTCTTCGCTTAATGAACAGATCCATGTAAAAAAATCATCAACAGCGTATGCCGATACATAATGCTCGCAGGCTTTTTTCGGCACGCGCCGAGACCTCACGCAAGGTTCTTTTGCCGACCATCATCTTCTTGCTCATACTCGCTTGTCTCCCGTACTCCGCAAAACAGGTGTCGGCGGCCGAAAGCGTGAATCTCGTGCCGAACCCTTCAGTGGAAAGCCAGAGCGGAACCGTCCCGACGTCCTGGAGCAGAGGGCGCTGGGGCGCCAACACGGCCGTCTTCCGCTATCCTGTCACCGGCGTGGACGGTGCACGAGCCGTGGAAGTCGAATTGACACAACGCACGAGCGGAGACGCCAAGTGGTATTTTTCGGAAGTCCCGATCACGGGCGGCGCCATCTACCGCTTCACCGACAGGTACAAGAGCACGGTCGGCAGCCACGTGACGCTCCAGTACCGCCATGCGAGCGGCGCCTTTTCCTGGGTGGATATCGGAGCTCCGGCCTCCTCGGCGGCCTGGCAGACGTTCGACAAGACGTTCACGGCCCCCGCAAGCGCCACGCACCTCACCGTCTTTCATTTGATCAAAGCGGTCGGCGTCCTGCGCACCGACGCCTTCACGCTGCGACTGCAAGACGCGTCACCATCGAATGCATTCTCGGAAGGCTTCGTGTCGATTCACTTTGATGACGGTTGGAAAACCGCGTATCAAAACGGCCTGCCGATTCTGCAAGCGGCCGGTCTCAAGAGTTCCCAGTACATCATCACCGAGCGATTCAATTTTCCGGCATACGTGACCGAGAGCGAAGTTCTGGACATGTATCAGAAAGGCCATGAGATCGGCGGTCATACGCGGACGCACCGTGATTTGACTACGCTGTCCGCTGCCGAGAAGCAATCCGAAATCGCGGGATCGCGGCAGGATCTCCTTGATCTCGGTATCACGCCCTCCAACACGTTCGCGTACCCCTTTGGTGCGTATGATCAGACGACAACGCCGATTGTGCAGCAAGCGGGATACATCGGTGCGCGCACTTCTGACGGCGGCTTCAATCTCAAAACGGGCAACAGATACCTTTTGAAGCGCCAGCCGGTCGGCGGAGGCGCGACGGTCGCGCAGGTGAAGGCTTGGATCGAGCAGGCGCTCGCCCAAAAGACTTGGCTGATTCTCGTCTTTCATCGCATCGATGCGAGCGGAACAGACACATCGATTACGCCGCAGCTGTTCCAGCAGATCGTCGACGAGATCAAGGCGAGCGGAGTGCCCGTACGCAGCACTTCTCAAGGCATTCAGCTGATGTCGTCCTGAAGCACACGCACCAGCACATCCGGCCGCACGGTCCGGGTGTGCTTTTCACGAGCAGCTTCAGCCATTGCTGCCGAGAGCCTTTTTTTATAAGCTGGATTGACTATGCTCTCCGCCCTAAAGACGCTCATCCCCAAACCGCTGCTCCAGGCCTATCATTGGGCATTGGCGCATCTGGCGGCCGCCTGGTACGCCTGGCCGTCGCGCAGGCTCGTCGTCATCGGCGTCACGGGCACGAATGGGAAAACGACCACGGTCAATCTGATTGCGCGCATCTTGGAAGAAGCCGGGGAGAAGGTCGGCCTGACCTCGACCGTCAATTTCCGCGTGGCGGGCGAGGACGTCCTGAACGACAAAAAAATGACGATGCCGGGCCGCTTCTTTTTGCAGAAGATGCTCCACCGCATGGTCGAAGCCGGATGCCGGTACGCCGTGATCGAAACGTCGTCGCAGGGACTCGCGCAATTCCGGCATCTCGGCGTCGACTACGACGTGGTCGTCTTTACGAACCTGACGCCGGAACACATCGAGGCGCACGGCGGTTTCGCGAATTATAAAAACGCGAAGCTGAAACTCTTCCGCCACCTCGTCAAGGGCAAACGCAAATACTTTTCATCGCGCGGCGACGTGAAAAAAACGATCGTCGCGAATCTCGAATCGGAGCACGCGTGGGATTTTATGGACGCCCAAGCCGACAAGAAATACGGCTTCCTGGCCGACGGCGCCGAAACGCCGGCCGGTTCCGTCGGCTGGCCCATGGCGATCGTCAAAGCGCTCGACGTCCGACTCAAACCCGACGGATCCAGTTTCACTGTGCGCGAGACGCGTTTCGATCTGAAGATGCCCGGCCGTTACAACGTGCTGAATGCGCTCGCGGCCATCTCCGTCGGACTCTCGCAGGGTATTCCGCTCGAAACGATGGCAAAAGGACTCGGCAAAGTCGACAACGTGCCGGGCCGCTTCGAGCGCATCGACGAGGGGCAGGACTTCTCCGTCATTGTGGACTACGCGCCGGAACCCGAATCGCTGCGCCAGGTCTACGCGGCCGTCGAACGGATGCCGCACGGGAGAATCCTGCACGTGCTCGGTTCGGCGGGCGGAGGACGCGACGTGGCGCGCCGTCCGGTCCTCGGACGCATCGCCGGCGAAAAAGCAGACGTCGCGATCGTTACGAACGAGGATCCCTACGACGACGACCCGCGCCTGATCATCGAGCAGGTCGCCTCGGGCGCGGTTGAAGCCGGAAAAAAAGAAGGCGAGACGCTTTTCAAAATCGAAGACCGCCGCGAAGCGATCGCGAAAGCGATTGAGATGGCGCGTACGGGCGATATCGTGCTGCTCACGGGCAAGGGCGCGGAACAAGCCATCGTCGGCCGCGGCGGCAAGATGATGCCGTGGGACGAACGCAAAGTCGCGCGGGAACTGGTGCGCCGCCGCCTCGGCAAGTTATAATAAAGACATGACGATTGAACGCCGCCTGGGACTTCGAGACGACGAGACGCTTCTTTCCGTCGTCCGCCGTGCGCCGATCACGCTTTTTTTTCCGGTACTTTTGGCCATCCTGCTCGTTCTTGCCCCGCTCGTTTTTCTCGTACCGCTCCTGCGCCTGGGAATCCTCGGTTACATCCTCATGGGCCTTTCTGGCGTCATTGGGCTTGTCATTGGTGTGCGCCTCCTGATGGATCAACGGTCCTCGTTTCTCGCCGTGACGGACCGCCGGTTGATCCTCGTGCGTCAGCACGGGCCTTTCGACCGTCACGTCACCGAACTGCCGTACTCGCGGATCCAGCGTGTCTCGTACCGCGTACACGGCCTCCTGCCGACGATTTTTCGTCATGGCAGCCTGCTCATCGAGTCGGCCGGTAATGAGGAACCGCTGATGATCGAACGCGTCACGCATCCCGCGCGTACCCAGGACCTGATCAACGAGCTGCAGAACGGCATGCAGGGCGGCTTCGGCGAAGTCCTCCAGTCGGTTTCGAAGCTCGATGCGCGCCAACTCGGCCTGCTCAAATCCGAGGTCGACCGCACGGTCCGACTCCTTCCTCCGGAGGATCGCTCGTGATAGCATGCACGCTATGCGCAAGACGCTTGACCGTTCCACGCGGCGCCTGGGGTGGCTGGTCGCGGGACTGGCCGCGGCGGCCCTTTTGACCGGCATCGGCTTTGTCCGCGAAGCGCTTCGTGCGCGCCAGATCGCCCGCGAAATTCAGGCGCTCAAGCAAGAGGCCGACAGTCTCCGCGTCCGTAATTTCCAAGCCTCTTCGCTCCAGGCCTCGCTTGAAAGCGGCGAATTCCTCGAGCGCGAGGCCCGCATGAAGCTCGGTCTACAGAAAGAGGGCGAGCGCGTGGTCGTGCTGCGCAAGGACGTACCGCAGCCGGTCAAAGCCGACGCAACATCTGAACCCGCCGCCGAAATCTGGTCGAATACGAAAAAGTGGTGGATGTATTTCGCCGATCCGCATGCCTTTGCAGAATATGCCCGTTCCAGAAACGCAACCCGCGCCCCAACCGCACATCCGCAGCGCTGAAATGCCGCCTACCCGCCGACGCCTTGCCTGGGTGCTCGGCGGAACGGCCTTGGCGCTGCTTTTGGCGTTCGGCATCGGTCTCTATCATTACAACTGGAACGGCGGGGTCGCCAAGATCGTCACCACAGTCCTGCCGTATCCGGCAGCGATCGTCGAAGGGCGCATCATCCGGTATTCCGATTATCAGAACGACCTGTCGGTCTTAGAGCATTTTTACGAAGCCGAGCGCGGCCGGGCAGTTGCCGGTTCCGTCTTTCCATCCGAAGCCGAGCTGAAGACCCGTGTCCTCGACCGTTTGATTAAGGATCAGCTGGCGTTCGCGCTGGCCGATCGGTACCACCTCGTCGTCACGTCCGAAGACGTGCGCGCATCCTACGATACGACGATCATCGACCAGTCCTCGCTCGACACGCCGACAGGCAAAGCCAAAGCCCAAACACAAGCGGCAGACATCCTTCAACAGCTCTACGGCCTCCGACCGTCGCAATTTCAGAACCGCATCCTGCATCCCTTCCTCATCCGCCAAAAGCTTGAAGAGGCGATCAGGAACGACGAGGCTTTGAACGCCGAAAAGAAAAAGAAAGCCGAAGCGGCGCTGGCCGAAGTCAAAGCGGGCAAGGCGTTCAAGGATGTCGCGTTGACCTACAGCGAAGATGCGAACGCCGCGGCGACGGGGGGAGAACGCGGCTTGATTGGACGCGGGCTTCTGCCGCCCGAAGTCGAAGCCGCCGCCTTCGCGCTCAAGAAAGATGAAACTAGCGGGATCGTGAAAAGCGTACTCGGGTATCACGTGCTGCGCGTGACCGAGGTGCAGGAAACGAACGGACAGGTCACGCGCGTGAAATTGCAGGAGATCCTGATCCGTCCCGTCCAGCTCGACGATTATCTTGAAGCGCAGGAAAAGACCGCATCGATCACGATCTTCGTCCATTAACGAAAAAACACGGCTATGACCGTGTTTTTTCGATGGAGCCACCTCGGGGAATCGAACCCCGGACCTTTGCTTTACGAAAGCACTGCTCTACCGGCTGAGCTAAGGTGGC